>CAJWAC010000046.1 GCA_913020555.1 uncultured Polaribacter sp.
TTTTAGAATTTTAAAGTTAGGAAGATATATAGGAGCTTCAAATACACTTTTATTAGCTCTAAGAGCTAGCAGAGCCAAGATTGCAGTTTTCCTTTTTTTTGTATTAATTATATGTATTATATTGGGTACAGTCATGTATATGGTAGAAGGTGCAGAAAATGGCTTTACAAATATCCCTAAAAGTATATATTGGGCTATTGTAACGCTTACTACTGTTGGTTTTGGAGATATTGCTCCGCAAACACCTTTAGGTCAACTAATTGCAAGTATTATTATGATTTTAGGATATTCTATCATTGCCATTCCTACCGGAATTGTGAGTTCTGAAATAACAAAAACAGCTGTAAAACACGACCACAATACACAATCTTGTCCAAATTGTTTAAGGGAAAACCATAAAAAAAACGCTACTTTTTGCTATGATTGCGGTAGTATTTTAAATCCATGACAAAAAAACTAAACAACACGCTAATTACCATTGTTGGTCCTACAGCAATTGGTAAAACCGCTTTGAGTATTCAGCTAGCAAAGCATTTTAAAAGTGATATTATTTCTTGTGATTCTAGACAATTTTTTAAGGAAATGAATATTGGAACAGCTGTACCAGATTTAGAAGAATTAGCTGCTGCAAAACATCATTTTATACAAAATAAAAGCATTTTTGATAATTATAATGTGGGGCAATTTGAAAGAGATGCCTTGGCAAAAATAGAGGAATTATTTCTGACCAATAGCATTCAGATTATGGTTGGTGGAAGTGGTTTATATGTAGATGCAGTTTTAAAAGGTTTGGATTATTTTCCTGATGTAGATAAAAAAATTCGAGAAGATTTAACTTCAATACTTATCGAAAAAGGAATTGAAACTCTTCAAGAAAAATTAAAGACTTTAGACCCAGAAACTTATAATACAATTGCTCTTAACAATCCTCATAGAATAATGAGAGCTTTAGAGATTTGTATAGGTACAAAAACCCCTTATTCAACATTTAAGAACAAAACAAAAGCACCAAGAAATTTTAACAGTATAAAAATAGGATTAAAAGCAGACAGATCAATTATTTATGAAAGAATAAACCAAAGAGTTGATTTAATGATGGCTAATGGATTGCTAGAAGAAGCAAGAAAACTATACAATCATAAAGATTTAAACGCCTTAAAAACTGTTGGATACAAAGAATTGTTTAATTATTTTGATGGAGATTTCACTAAAGAATTTGCCATATCAGAAATCAAAAAAAATACCAGACGTTTCGCAAAAAGACAAACTACTTGGTTCAAAAAAGATACAGACATTCTATGGTTTGACTATAAAACAGACATTAATAAAATTATATCTGAAATTTCTAATAAAACTAATACTTTTTAATGGCTATAGATTTTCATAAATCATTCGCTTTTATATCTTTGCGATTCTCAAATAATAATTATGAAATTAAAAATAACACTTCTTTTTATTGCTTTCATAAGCAATATTGCTATTTCTCAAACAAAAACCGGAACCATTGATAACGATTATATTATCAACTTAATGCCAGAAGCTCAAACTGTTATTAAAATGGCTCAAGCTTATGGTAAAAAACTAGACTCTTCTTTTTCAATTAAAATGAAAGATTATCAAGATAAAGTAGCTGACTTTAAAAAGAAAGAAAAAGAAATGGGTGAATTAATGAAAAAAACATTGATTAAAGAACTTGGTGCTCTAGAACAAGATATTCAAAAATATCAGAAAAATGGAAATCAATTAATGCAATTAAAGCAAAGTGAATTGATGAGACCATTATATAAAAAATTAAATATTGCTATTAACGAAATCGTAAAAGAAAATGGTTTTACTCATATTTTAGATAAAAATGGAAACCAGTTTGCTTACATTGATGAAAAATACGACATTACAAAACTAGTGATGGCTAAGTTAGGTGTTAAAGTTCCTGAAATTAAAAATTAATAGAACTAAAATAATATTGGTATAAGGGACTCATTAAAAATTAATTTAATGAGTCTTTTTTTTGTTTTCAAGCAAATATTGTTCAGAAATAAATATTAAACCAACATCAGTTTTGAAATTACGTACTCACCCAATTCCTCATTCATCATTTTAATAATTTTATCCTTACCGTAACTCAATTCTTCTCTTAAAACAGAAGAATTGAGTTGAATAACTAAGGTTTTATTTTGAAGTCGCACAGAGCTTGTATGTGATGCTACTCCTGGTCCCATCATTTTGGTCCAAGTTTCTTCAACTTTTAACTTTTGCATTCCTTTACTCAAATTATTTTCTTTGATAAAGGATTTCATCAAATCTTGAATTGAAAAAGAATCATTTTCTCTTTTTGCCATTACTAATTAATTTATCTTTAAAGCTTAAAAACTTGATAACCTTTCCCATTTTGTTTTAAAATTTCTTCAGTTCTTTCAGCATGTGTGTCTGTTATGAAAATCTGTCCAAATTCATCATCATTAACTAAATCGATAATTTGAGAAACTCGATTTTCATCTAATTTGTCAAAAATATCATCTAATAACAAAATAGGCGTAACATTGGATTGTTGTTTAATAAATTCAAACTGAGCCAATTTTAAAGCAATTAAATACGATTTCTGTTGTCCTTGAGAACCAAATTTCTTAATAGGATAATCACCAATTTCAAAATTCAGATCATCTTTATGTATTCCGGAAGTGGTATATTGTAAAATCTTATCCTTTTCTATAGAATTACTGAGTAAATCTTGCATTTCAAAATCATGTAATTGACTCTTATACTTTAAATTAACTTGCTCTTTATCACCAGATATTATTTCATATTTTTTATTAAAAATAGGGATAAAAGCATTTAAAAAATCTTTCCTAATCTCATAGATTTTAGTGCCGTAATTCGTGAGTTGTTCATCATACACGCTTAAGTTTAAGGCATCAAAAGTTCTATTGGCTGCAAAATATTTTAGCAATGCATTTCTTTGACCTAATACCTTGTTATAAGCAATTAAATCTTGCAAATAACTTTTATTTTGTTGAGAAATTACACCATCAATAAATTTTCTACGCGTATCACTGCCTTCAATAACCAAATCTCTATCTGCAGGAGAAATAATTACCAAAGGAAATTGTCCTATATGCTCAGAAAATTTAGTGTATGCTTTATCATTTCGTTTTAAAACTTTCTTTTGTCCTTTTTTTAAACTGCAAACAACTTTCTCTTTTCTATCATTTAAAAGATAATCTCCTTCAATCATAAAAAAACTTTCACCGTGTTTAATATTCTGAACTGCCACCGAATTAAAATAACTTTTAGTAAATGACAAGTAATAAATAGCATCTAAAATATTGGTTTTACCTATACCATTATCACCTACAAAACAATTTATTTTATCCTGAAAATCAAAAGATTGTGAAGTAATATTTTTAAAATTAAATAAAGAAATTTTTTGTAAATACATCAATTAAAAATAAGATTAAAAACAATTCGCAAATTATTGAAAATTTTACGAATTATGCCCTTTTAAAATCCAATTAAAAAAACTATTTTTGCGCCACTAATTTTTAAGGAAATATGGCAACGTACAAGAAAAGAGGATATAAACCTAAGAATAAAAATGAAGAGCAACAAGTTGATAATATGGACAGCACAACAGCTGAAGTATTTAACACTTTAGATGAAACTGCCTCTAAATCTGAACAATGGATAGAAAAAAACAGTAAAGTATTGTTTAGTGCTTTAGTTTCTATCGTAGTTATTTTCTTAGCTTTTTTAGGATACAACAAGTACATCACTGAACCAAATGAATTGGAAGCTTCTAATGAATTAGCCTTTCCAAGAAAATATTTTGACGAGGCAGCTACTGCTGGCTCTGGAATAGATTCATTATTAAATTTAGGTTTAGAAGGTGCTGATGGTAGATATGGATTTTTAGATATTGCAGAATCGTTTAGTGGAACAGATGCTGGAAATTTAGCTAATTACTACGCTGGTGTTTCTTATTTGCAACTTAAAGATTATGAAAATGCTATTGCATATTTAAGTAAATTTGATTCTGATGATGAAATGTTAGGTCCGGTTTCTTTAGGTGCAATTGGTGATGCTTTTTCTGACATAGACCAACAAAAAGATGCTTTAGAATATTATGAAAAAGCAGCTAATAAGAGAAATAATGAATTTACAACACCTCTATTTTTATACAAAGCAGGTCAAACTGCAATGTTATTAGAAGATTACAGCAAAGCTGAAGAATTATTTACTAAGATTAAGAAAAGTTATTCAAAATCGGATCAAGGTAAAGATGTAGAGAAATTCATCAATGCTGCAAAATATGCTAAAAACTAAGATTTAGTATCGCCAATAGAAATCTAAAGGCCATGCTACAATTTTAAAATTAAATATATGGCTACAACAAATTTATCTTATTACGATAAAGCAACAATCCCAAATGCGAAGTCTTTTCGATTTGGGATTGTTGTATCAGAATGGAATCCTGAGATTACACAAAATCTTAAAAAAGGAGCTATTGAAGCTTTTTTAGATTGTGGAGCGGTAAAAAAAAATATAATTTCTTGGGATGTTCCTGGAAGTTTTGAATTAGTTTACGGATGTAAAAAAATGATTCAATCTCAAAAGGTAGACGCTATTGTTGCAATAGGTAACGTAATTCAAGGAGAAACAAAACATTTTGATTTTGTCTGTGAAGGCGTTACACAAGGAATCATAGATTTAAATGTAAAATATGATGTACCTGTAATTTTTTGTGTTTTAACCGATAATACCAAACAACAATCTTTAGACAGATCTGGAGGTAAATTAGGTAATAAAGGAATTGAATGTGCTGTTGCCGCTGTAAAAATGGCTGCTCTTAAAAACATTGATAGACCTGCCGAAAATATCGGCTTTTAAAACATTTTAGCATTTTTTTTTAAGAATACTTTTAATAGCATTCTTTGATGAATTCCTTTTAATTCTTTAAATTTGATAACCTTTAAAAATTGGTATACTAATTGATTGCTATCAATATTAACCAATTATTATCTAAAACTATGGGATTTTTAAAAAGAACAAATAAGAAATTTGATTATCAACCTCGTTATTACAAAGGAGAAGGAAATCCATTTAAAATTGAACACAAATTAGATAAGTTTAGAACAACAACAGGTAAAAATAAAGGTTTAAAAACTAAATTTTCTGACGCTATCAATGAATTAAAAGAATCAGATAAAGGTTTTAATAAAACTATAATCTATATCGTTTTAATTTTAGTGCTTGTCTTTTTGTACATCATAGATTTTGATTTATCTATATTCATAAAAAAATAATGTCAGATATCATTCAGCTTTTGCCAGATCATGTAGCAAACCAAATTGCTGCAGGAGAAGTAGTTCAAAGACCCGCTTCTGTTGTTAAAGAGTTGCTAGAAAATGCAATAGATGCAGGTGCAGAAAGTATAAAATTACTTTTAAAAGACGCTGGTAAAACCTTGATACAGGTAATTGATGATGGCAAAGGAATGAGTGCTACTGATGCAAGAATGAGTTTTGAAAGACATGCAACTTCAAAAATTCAAAAAGCAGAAGATTTATTTAATTTGTGTACAAAAGGATTTAGGGGAGAAGCTTTGGCTTCTATCGCTGCTATTGCACATGTAGAACTCAAAACAAAAGAGGAACATCAAGAATTAGGAACTTGTATTAAAATTGAAGGAAGCAAAGTAATTTCTCAAGACTTTATAAACTCTGCAAAAGGCACAAGTTTAGCTGTAAAAAATTTATTTTATAATATTCCTGCTCGCAGAAATTTTTTAAAATCAGATACTGTTGAAACAAGACATATTGTTGATGAATTTCAAAGAGTAGCTTTAGCTCATCCCAATATTTCTTTTTTATTACATCATAATAACAATGAAGTTTATCATTTAAGAACAGGAAATTTAAGACAAAGAATTGTAGCAGTTTTTGGATCTAAAATGAATGAAAAGTTAGTTCCAATAAAAGAACAAACAGATATTTTAACTATTGAAGGTTTTGTTGCCAAACCTGAATTTTCTAAAAGAAAACGTGGAGAGCAATTCTTTTTTGTGAATGATCGTTTTATAAAAAGCTCCTATTTAAATCATGCTGTTGTAAATGCTTTTGATAGTCTACTTGAACAAGGTACGCATCCCTCCTATTTTTTATATTTAACGGTTCCTGCAAATACAATTGATATTAATATTCACCCCACAAAAACAGAAATAAAGTTCGATAACGAAAAAGCATTGTACGCAATGTTAAGAGCTACTGTAAAACATAGTCTAGGGCAATACAATGTTGCTCCTGTTTTAGATTTTAACCGAGATTCAGAATTAGACACCCCATACCATTACAATAAAAATACAAATTCGGGTACTACTCCAAAAATTACTGTAGATCCTGATTTTAATCCTTTTAAAGAAGCAAAACAGAAAGAAATAAGTTTTCCTTACAGAAGAGAGCAAAATACACAAAGTTGGGAATCTTTATACACCTCTGTTGCCATTGCTGATGGACAGAAACAAGAGGAATTATTTGAAAGTGAAAAAGAAATAAAAACTCAAAAAACATTTCAAATTCAAAGAAAATATGTAATGAGTTTGATAAAATCTGGAGTGGTTCTTATCAACCAATCTTTGGCTCATCAAAGGGTTTTGTACGAAGAATTTTTAGAAAGCATTACAGTAAAAGAAGCCAATAGTCAGCAATTATTATTTCCAGTAAAAATCTCATTTTCATCACAGGAAATAGAAATGATTTATACTATTAAATCAGAACTAGAAAATGCAGGTTTTTCATTTGATGTATTTACCAAAGAAAGTGTTACCATAAAAGGCATTCCTGTTTCAGTTACCGAAAGTAAAATAACCATAATTTTAGAAGAACTATTAAATGACATTAATTTAGAAGTTCCTGATAAAAGTTTTAGTCATTTTGATGTTATGGCAAAATCTTTTGCAAAAACATTATCAATAAAAACAGGCACTCAACTGTCTGAAAAAGAACAAGAAAGTTTAGTAAACAATTTATTTTCTTGTAAAGATCCAAATATTTCTCCTTTTGGAAAACCCACTTTTAAAACATTCACTTTAAGTGAAATAGATAATCTATTTAATCTTTAGCTATGAATAGACTCACAGAAGCCATAAAACATTTGATAATTATAAACGTGATATTTTTTATTGCGCCACAATTATTACAGTTAGATTTTACCAATATGTTGGCTCTACATTTCCCAAAAAATGAGCACTTTGGCTTTTGGCAATATGTTACGCATATATTTATGCACGACCAGAGAGGAATTGGACATATTCTTTTTAATATGTATGGCTTATGGGCTTTTGGGACTCCTTTAGAACAAATATGGGGAAAGAAAAAGTTTATTTTCTTTTATTTTTCAGCAGGAATTGGAGCTGGCTTAATTTATTCTTTAGTAAATTACTATCAGTTTAATAGTATTTATGAGCAACTTACAAGTTTTGGATTAACCGCAAGTGAAATTCAAAACATTCTTGATATTGGAAGTTACAATGATTCTAGAATTTTAATTTCAAATGAGCGTATGATCAAATTCTATAGTTTATTTCATACTCCAGCAGTTGGGGCTTCCGGAGCTGTTTATGGAGTTTTAGTGGCTTTTGGATTGTATTTTAAAAATGCTAAATTGGGGTTATTATTTATACCAGTGCCTATTGCTGCTAAATATTTTATCCCGGGTATAATAGCATTCGATTTATTTTTTGGGATGACAAAATATTCTATTGGTAACATAGCACACTTTGCTCATATTGGTGGAGCTTTAATAGGTTTTATTATTGCATATTATTGGAAAAAAAATCAATTTAAAATTAGTTAATGAGTATAATTGAAGACATAAAAAGAAGATATATTACCGGTAATATTGTTGAAAAATTAATTCTAATAAATATTGGAGTATTTTTATTAACCATTATTGCTGGTTTATTTAATAGTTATCCAGGACAAATTAATTTTATTGCAGAGTGGTTTGCACTAGATGATAATCTTGATGGTTTATTTACAAAACCATGGGCAATTATTTCTTATGGATTTTTACATGCTGGTTTTATTCATATATTATTTAATTGTATTGCATTATATTTTATCGGAAACTTGTTTACACAGTATTTTACTCAAAAACAATTATTGAATTTTTACTTATTAGGAACTTTATTTGGAGGTGTTATTTACATTTTTAGTCAAAGCTTTTTCCCCCTTTTTTCTGGTAAAACTTCTTATTTAGTTGGCGCTTCTGCTGGAATCTCTGCAATTTTTATTGGAATAGCTACTTACATTCCTAATTATGAGTTAAAAATACGTTTTATAGGTTATGTAAAGTTGTGGCAACTAGCTGCGGTTTGGATTGGTTTAGATGTCATAGGTTTAGTTGGTGCCAATGCTGGAGGCAATTTTGCCCATTTAGGAGGGGCTTTATTCGGATTCTTATACGTAAACAAATCCAGTAATAAAGAAATAAATATTTTTGATAAATTTATTGCTCTATTTAAAACTAAAAAGAAATTTCCTTTAAAAACAGTACATAAATCCAAGGTAAAATCTAATAAAAACCCCGATTTAAATCAAAAACAAATTGATGAAATTTTAGATAAGATAAGTAAATCCGGTTATGATACTTTAACCAAAAAAGAAAAAGAATTTTTATTCAAACAAGGTAAAAAATAGTATCAATTTTATTTCCTAAGCGTGAACAAATTATCAATAATAAATAAACTAATTTATATCATAAACACGTTATTAGCAACCTGTTTGTTATTATCTTATTTACTACCTTTTATATCGCCAGAAACCTTTTCCTCTTTTGCTATCTTAAGTTTATTAGTGCCTATTTTAATAGTAATTAATATTGCTTTTGTAGTTTATTGGATTATCAACTTAAAAAAACAATTTCTCTTATCGACTTTAATTTTGATTGTTGGTTATTTCGTAACCACTCCTTTATATAAAATTGCAGAGCCCAATTCTTCATCAAATGATGACTTAAAAGTAATGAGTTACAATGTAAGAATGTTTAATTATTGGAAATGGATTGATGACGATAATATTCTTGAAAAAATCCAAACTCTTGTTAAAGAGCAATCACCAGACGTTTTATTAGTTCAAGAATGTTATGATTTTAGTAATTTCTCTTATCCATATCAATTTGTAAATCCAACAGAACATAATAAAAAAGTAGGTTTATCCATTTACTCAAAATTTCCAATTATAAATAAAGGATCATTAGATTTTGAAAGCACTTCTAATAATGTGATTTTTGTTGACATCCTAAAGAAAAAAGATACCATTAGACTTTATAACGCGCACTTACAATCATTAGGATTAAAACCTCAAAAAGAAAATTTTGGCCAAGAGGATTCGGAGAAAATAATTACTTCTTTAAGAAAAGGTTTTAAAAAACAAGCTGAACAGACTAATATTCTCTTAAAGCATCAAGAACAATGGAAGGGGAAAGTTTTAATAGGTGGTGATTTTAACAATACTGCGTACTCTTGGGTCTATAATCGGATAGTAAAAAACAAAAAAGATGCATTTATAGAGGCTGGAAAAGGTTTTGGAAAAACATTCGACTATTGGTTTCCTATGAGAATCGATTTTATTTTAACCGATAAAAATGCTGTTATTAACCAATTCAACTCTTTTTCTGAAAAATATTCAGACCACTTCCCTATTCTTGCAAGAATAAATTGGCAAAATTAATAAATTGGTGGGTGACTAAATTCTACAAAATAAAACTAGGAAACATATAACATTATTATGATAAAAACAGATGTATGCATAATTGGAGCCGGACCTTCTGGAGCTAGTACATCTTTGATGTTATCAAAAATGAAAATATCGCATTATATAATTGATAAATCAACTTTTCCAAGAGACAAAACTTGCGGTGATGGTTTAATATTATATGCTTACAAATCTTTATTACAAATAGATAAAAAACTATTTAAAGCTTTTTTAAAAAATCCGAAGTTTATTCATAGTAAAAACATTAAACTACATATTAATGATAATCTTAATGTAAATATTAATGAAAGTCTAGATAGAGATATGGTAATTACATACGCCAAACGCTTTGATTTTGATTATTTTTTAGTGAACCATTTATCTAAAAAATATGCGAATTGTGAATTTGGAAATGGTTTAAAAAAAATTAAGCAATCTAAAGAAGGTGTTTTAATAAAACTTAAGGATGATAAAGAAATTCTTGCTAAAATTGTAGTAGGTGCAGATGGTGTAAACTCAATTATTTCTAGAAAATTAGCCAAGAATACAACAAATAAAAGTTTGACATCTACTTTTGTAAATGCCTATTTTAAAGATGTAGTTGGATTACCCAAATCTAATGAAGCTGAAATTAGACTAATCTATAAAAAAACTCCTTTATTTTTTTATATTTTTCCTCTAGCTGATGGGACTGTAAATGTAAGTTTAGGAGCCAGAACAGATCTCATAAAAAAACATAACATAAATCTATTAGAAGAAGTTAAATCCATTTTAAAAAAGCATAAAAAAATTGCACATAAATTTAAAAATGCAACACTAATTAATTCTTGGAGAGGTTGGAGTATTCCTTTCGATTTTAATTCAAAAAAGGTTTTTGGAGATAGATTTTTACTTGTTGGTGATGCTGCTGGCCTAACCAACGCATTTTATAAAGAAGGAGTTGGAACAGGAATGATGTCAGGAATTATTTGTGCCAAAAAAATAAATGAATGTTTAAAAGAAAATAACTTTTCTGAATCATTTTTAGCTTCTTATCAAAAGGAGTTGAAGAAAGAATTTAGCAGATTGCTTACTTTTAGTCATATTATGGCAAAAATGGCAAGTAGTAAATATATATTTGCTACAATGGTTAAACTATTTAAAAATCGTTTTCAACAAAAAGCTCCAAATTTTATTAAAAGAAAAAGTTATTAAATAGCATTTTATATTATTTGCTAAAACCGTACTCACGTTCTACTTTACAAATTCGCAATTGATATTGTTTATACCATTTTACTCGTCCTAAATTTCTAGCCTCTGTATGTTCTAAATTATTTTTCCAAGCAACAATATCCTCTAAAGTTTGCCAATAAGAAACTGTAATTCCAATTTCATTTCTAGCAGATTCTATACCTAAATATCCTTTTTGAAGTTTAGCTAACACTTCCATTTTTTGAGCAGTTTCAAAATAGCCTTCTAAATTATCTTCTGTAATTGTTGAAAATATAACTGCATAATATGGAGGTTTTAAATTATTTACAATCATAATTTTAATTCAAATTTTGTTTCTGGAAGTAAATTATCATCATTTATAAACTTTTTAACTACTTTAAAATTCAACTTTTTTAAAATTTTTGCTGATGCTATATTTTCATCAAAAACATAACCTACTAACTTTTTAATTTCTTTTTGTCTGCAATATTTAATTGTGCCTTCACAAACTTCAAAACCATAACCCTTTTTCCAATATTCTTCTAAAAAACGATAACCAATTTCATCATCTTGATTATCCTTTACTAAGGCCAATGTTCCTAGAAATACTTTATCTGATTTTCGTTCAATAGCATAAATCCAAAAATCATTAATTGGCTTTTTATATTTTTTGATAAGTTGTAATATCTCTTCTTCATGTTCTTCTAAAGTTTTTACATCTCCTTGAGCAAACTGCATCACTTTAATGTTAGATTGCATTTTATGAAATAAATTTAAATCACTCAAAACGAGTTTTCTAACAATTAGCCTTTGGGTTTCAAAAATCATCAATAATATTGTAAATTTGCAATCCTTAAATGTACAGGAATGATTGCAGATAAAAAAGTGGCTTTTTACACATTAGGCTGTAAATTAAATTTTTCTGAAACATCAACAATAGCTAGAAATTTTGTAGATGAAGGCTTTGAACGTGTTGATTTTAGTGAGAAAGCAGATATTTATGTAATAAATACTTGCTCTGTAACTGATAATGCTGATAAACGTTTTAAATCGATAGTTAAAAATGCATTAAAGCAAAACTACGAAGCTTTTTTAATTGCAGTTGGTTGTTATGCTCAATTAAAACCCGAAGAATTGGCCGCTGTAGACGGTGTAGATTTAGTTTTGGGAGCAACTGAAAAATTTAATGTAACAAGTTATATCAACGATTTATCTAAAAATGATATTGGTGAAGTACATTCTTGTGAAATAAAAGATGCTGATTTTTATGTTGGCTCTTACTCTATTGGAGATAGAACACGCGCATTTTTAAAAGTACAAGATGGCTGTGATTATAAATGTACCTATTGTACAATTCCTTTAGCACGGGGAATTTCTAGAAGTGATACTTTAGAAAATGTAATTAATAATGCAAAAGAAATATCATCTAAAGGAATCAAAGAAATTGTTTTAACAGGTGTTAATATTGGTGATTATGGAAAAGGCGAATTCGGAAATAAAAAACACGAACATACTTTTTTAGAATTAGTAAAAAAATTAGATGAAGTTGATGGCATACATCGGTTACGAATTTCATCTATAGAACCTAATTTATTAAAAGACGAAACTATTGATTTTGTTTCAAAATCAAACTCTTTTGTTCCCCATTTTCATATTCCTTTGCAATCTGGAAGCGACGTATTACTAAAGAAAATGAAACGCAGATACTTGCGTAAAACCTATACAAATAGAGTTGCTAAGATTAAAGAAGTAATGCCAAATGCTTGTATAGGAGTCGATGTAATTGTTGGGTTTCCAGGAGAAACTGAAGAATTGTTTTTAGAAACTTACAAGTATTTAAGCGAATTAAATATTTCTTATTTACACGTTTTTACATACTCTGAAAGACCAAATACAAAAGCCGTAGACTTTGATGGAGTTGTACCAAAAAAAACACGAGCTAAAAGAAGTAAGATGTTACGTGGTTTATCTGCAAAAAAAAGACGTTCTTTTTATGAATCTCAATTAGATAAAACGTTTACAGTACTTTTCGAAAATGAAAATAAAGAAGGTTATATCCATGGTTTTACAGAGAATTATGTTAAAGTAAAAACACCTTGGAATCCAGATTTGGTAAATAGCTTAAATACTATAAAATTAACAAAAATTGATAATGATGGGATGGTTCGTTTTGATTTTGTAAAAGAAAAAGTTTTAGTTTAAATTATCAACATTTTTAACTCAAAATACAGTAAATCCTGCTTAAAATCACATCTTTAATTCCCCACTAAATGTCCAAAAAACATATTTATTTTATGCCAGGTTTAGCTGCTGGCCCAGAAATTTTTGAAAACATTAAACTTTCAGAAGAGTTGTATGAATTTCATTATTTAGAATGGCTGAAACCATTGGCATTAGAAGAAACTATAGCTAATTATGCTATGAGAATGTGCAATGAAATCAAACATAATAATCCCATTTTAGTGGGTGTTTCCTTTGGCGGAATTATGGTACAGGAAATGAGTAAATTTATGGATGTACAAAAAGTGATTATAATTTCTAGCGTAAAATCTCAAAATGAATTACCAAAGCGTTTTAAAATAGCGGCTAAAAGCAAAATTTATAAATTGTTCCCTACTAGAATTATTACAAATTTTGAAAATTATGCTAAATATTTTGTAGGTAAAACTTTAGAGCGAAAAACAAAACTGTATAAAAAGTACTTATCTGTTAGAGGAAAAAAATATTTAAAATGGTCTATACATAATACCATTAATTGGAATCAAGAAATTGCTTTGGATAATATAATTCACATCCATGGCACAAAAGATGAAATTTTTCCTATAAAAAATATTAAAAATTATTTAAGAATAGAAAATGGAAATCACTCTATGATAATTTTTAAAGCAAAAGAAATTTCAAAATTAATTCATGAAAGTTTAACTTGCTGAAACTATTTCTTATGTTTATTTTTATAATGTAAAAGCTGATGTAAATATGAATAAATTTTTACGAATTATTTCTCTTATAAGTATTGTAATTGTTACCATTTTATTTTTTAATGGAATGAATAAAGATGGGGTTTCATCTGTGATGAACACACATAAAAATTACAAAATAAAAGCCTTAAAGCTACCCGCAAATTTAAATCTTGCTGGTGAAAGAGTACCAGTAGAAATACCTGATGTAAAAGAAAGAATGGAAAGAGAATTGCTAGTAAACACTTATTGGCAATCTAATGGATTATTGTTAATTAAAAGAGTAAATAAATATTTCCCTATTCTAGAACCTCTTTTAAAAAAATATGGTTTACCTGATGATTTCAAATTTTTAGCTTTAGCAGAAAGCGGTTTCACAGATGAGACCTCTACAGTTGGTGCAGCTGGTATTTGGCATTTTATGAAAACAACAGGCAAAGAATATGGTTTAGAAATTAATAAGAATGTAGATGAAAGATATCATATAGAAAAGTCTACTAAGGTTGCAGCAGAATATTTAAAAAATTCTAAAGAACGTTTTAATTCCTGGACCTTGGCTGCTGCTGCTTACAATGCCGGTAATTACGGAGTTGCAAGAAGATTGGAAGCACAACAAGTAACAAATTACTACGATGCTAAAATGGCTGATGAAACAGAACGTTACATTTTTAGAATTTTGGCCCTTAAAGAAATTATTAATAATCCTGAAAAATATGGATTTGTTTTTGATGAGTCAGATTTATACTCTTCTGAAAAAACAACAACTATAAAAGTAGACTCTGCAATAACAAATATCACTGCATTTGCGAATCGCTTTGGAATGAATTACAAAGAATTTAAAATTCATAATCCTTGGTTAAGAGAACATCACTTAAATAATAAAAGCAGAAAAGTATACGATATTACAATTCCTGCCAAGTAATTTTATTAAATAACATAACGACAACCACAATAAATTCAGATTTATCTTGCTCCTTTGTAATTTAGGTGATAATTATTTGTTGATATTTCTTGCAATTCTTTTTTAATAGTCTGATATTTTATGTTGATTTTTTTAAATAATTTATTACAATTCATACAAGTACTTATTTTTACATCTATTTTAAATTAACTAAAAAATAAAAAAGCCTACCAGGATTCTGGTAGGCTTTTAGATAAAAATTTAACTAGTGTAATAAATATATTATAATACTTTTACGTTTACTGCGTTTAATCCTTTTTTACCCTCTTTCAAGTCAAATTCAACTTCATCGTTTTCACGAACTTCGTCAACTAAACCTGACACATGTACAAAATGTTCTTTGTTTGTTCCTTCTTCAGTGATAAATCCGAATCCTTTAGATTCATTGAAAAATTTTACGATACCTTTACTCATAATAATAATAATTAATGTGTTATCTACTTAATTGCTTGATAACATTCTATTGAGTTGCAAATATAATGCCATTAATTTAATAATAGTAGAAAAATATAGTGTTTTTAACAATAAGCGTTACACCTTGTTAATTAGTGATTTAACTAACTCTAACTCCTCAATTATCTCATTTACTACATCTTTTGCTGGTTTTATCTCATGAATTAACCCTGCAATTTGACCAATTTCGAGTTCTCCATCATCTAAATCTCCTTCAAACATTCCTTTTTTTGCTCTTGCTCTTCCTAGTAATTTTTTTATTTCTTCTATGGTTGGATGCTGTTTATATAGATCTTGCACTTCATTATAAAACTTATTTTTCACCAAACGTACTGGTGCCAGTTCTTTTAAAGTTAATTGAGTATCTCCATCTTTTACATTAATAATTGTGTCTTTAAAATTTTCATGCGCAGAAGATTCTTCAGTAGCTGCAAAACGACTTCCTATTTGAACACCATCTGCACCTAAGACCATTGCTGCTAGCATTCCTCGTCCTGAACCAATTCCTCCTGCAGCAATTACAGGAACTCTTAGCTGTTCTTTTACCATGGGTATTAGTGTAAAAGTGGTCGTTTCTTCTCTTCCATTATGTCCACCCGCTTCAAAACCTTCACAAACAACAGCATCCACCCCAGCGGCTTCAGCTTTCAATGCAAATTTTACAGAACTAACTACATGGACAACTGTAATTCCTCTATCCTTTAAGAAGGAAGTCCATGTTTTTGGATTTCCTGCAGAAGAAAATACAATTTTCACTCCTTCCTCAACAATAATATCCATAATCTCATCTATTTGTGGATATAACATTGGTACGTTTACGCCAAAAGGCTTGTCTGTAGCTTTTTTACATTTTTGAATGTGCTCTCTTAAAACTTCTGGATACATAGATCCTGAGCCAATTAAACCTAAGCCACCAGCATTTGAAACTGCGGAAGCAAGTTTCCAACCAGACACCCAAATCATTCCCCCCTGAACAATTGGATGTTGTATCTTGAAAAGTTGTGTTATTTTATTTTTCATACTTTGTATTACCTTAAATAAAAAGATTCTTTAACGAAAATTAATCAAATATAAATGGAATTTCTAAAGGGAATTCAACTTTCATATTTGCTATAATCCCTGGCTGTATGCCTTCAAAATTTTTAAAATACCTAATTATTTTATTTTCGAATTTAGCACCAATAGTAGGAATCACAGAAACATTTCGAACGCTACCATTTTTATCAACAGCACATTTTAGAATAAAATTAGTTTGATAGCCAGATTCTCTTAAATCTCTCATCAACTCGTTTTTTAATTTTAAATCAAGTTTTTTCGGACCTCCATTATATTGAGGTGTTCTAGATATAATTAAGTTTTCTTTTATGGTTATGCCTTCTTCATTCCAAAGATCATAATCTAGAACTTTTCCTTTTTTGAATACAATTCTGGCTCTAGTTGTCTTATTCTGATCTAAATATTTCCAAACACCTTCTTTTCTTCCTTCTGAAAAATATCCTTTGGTAATTCGCTCCCCATTTTTATTGTAGTAAGCATATACTCCGTCTTTTTTTCCTTTTGCATTAAAGTTCTGGATAGATTTTAAATTCCCATCATCATCAAACATCCTAAAAAGACCAATTCTAGTTTTTAAATTTTTCTTTTTAAAATTTCCTTGAAGTTTTATTTTTCCATTTCCATGATACACAGTTCCTAACCATAACGATTTATTTTTTACAATAGCTTGAATATAAGTTGCCTGCTCTTTTGTTACTTTCTTATAATATCGATCTAAATAATTTACAATGGAATCTTGTTGAGAAAAAACTGAAAAAGAAATAAGTAAGCCAAATACTACTAACAAATTCTTTTTCATATTTTTTATGAAATAACACCAGACCCAATAAGTTCTTCATTCTTATACCAGGCAACAAACTGACCTTCTTGAATGGCTGACTGTTTGTTTTCAAAAGCAACATATAAACCCGACTCAACTTTATATAAAGTTGCTTTTTCTAAGGGCTGTCTGTATCTAATCCTTGCATTTATTTCCATCTCTTCTCCAGTCTCTAATGCTAAATCTTCACGAATCCAGTGTAGTTCTTCATTAGATACAAATAACACATTTCTATAAAGTCCTTTATGATTTTTTCCTTCACCTGTATAGATAATATTATTGTCAATATCCGTTTCTATTACATATAAAGCTTCTTTTGTGCCACCAACATTTAAACCTTTTCTTTGACCTTTGGTAAAATAATGAGCACCTTGGTGTTTGCCAACAACCTTTCCATCTAATTTTTGATAAACAAATTTGGTTGACAAAAACTTTAGCTCAGCTTCTTTATTCTCAAACGTTGAAACTGTTTTTTTGTTTTCATAAAAATCATCAGGAATAGTAACAATTTCACCTTCTTTAGGTTGTAATTTTTGTTGTAAAAATTCAGGTAGTCGAACTTTACCAATAAAGCATAAACCTTGAGAATCTTTCTTTTCTGCAGTAATTAAATCTGCTTTCTTTGCAATTGCTCTTACCTCTGGTTTGGTCAATTCACCAATTGGAAATAAAGCTTTTGCCAATTGTTCTTGTGATAATTGACATAAAAAATAAGATTGATCTTTATTAGTATCTTTTCCAGCTAATAATTTATAAATTGATTTACCATCAATAATTTCTTCACTTTTTCTGCAATAATGTCCTGTTGCTACGTAATCTGCTCCTAACTTTAATGCAATTTCCATAAAAACATCAAACTTAATTTCTCTGTTGCACAAAATATCAGGATTAGGTGTTCTTCCTTTAGCATATTCATTAAACATGTAATCAACAATCCGCTCTTTATATTGTGCGCTTAAATCTACAACTTGAAAAGGAATTCCTAGTTTTTCAGCAACAATCATAGCATCATTACTATCTTCTAGCCAAGGACATTCGTTAGAAATTGTAACAGAATCATCGTGCCAATTTTTCATAAAAAGACCAATAACTTCAAAACCTTGTTCTTTTAATAAATGTGCAGTTACACTAGAATCTACACCGCCAGAAAGGCCAACAACAACTCGTTTCATTTTTTATTTTTGAAAGTGCAAAGTTACGAATTAGTGTGTAATATATAAATTGGAAAAATTGATAAAACGATACCAAAAATTGATATATTCTTTAAACTTATTTTAATTGCGGAAATCCTACGAAAATGCAAACATTAAAATATCAGATAATTATTTTTTATCTTTTTGCTTTTGCTTAGAAAACGTTTTTTTCTTTTTAGCAGCTGTATTTTCGGCAATTTCTCCATCTAAATAGAATTCCCATTTTCCAATTCGTTTCCCATTTTTGTAGATTCCTTTTTCTAACATTATTTCTTTCGGGGTTAT
>CAJWAC010000047.1 GCA_913020555.1 uncultured Polaribacter sp.
TATAATCCTGAATTTCAACAGAATTTATAAACTCAATAAAAGTCCATTCTAGATTTGTATTAATTAAATAAATAGATAACAAAACTGAAATAAGCATAAAAGCAGTTTGTAGGGTGTCTGTCCAAACTATAGTATTAATACCTCCTCTATAAGTATAAATCCAAATTAATAAAATTGAAATAATTACAGTAATTTCAAATGGAATGCTTAAAGAATCAAAAACAAACTGTTGTAATACTATAGCTACTAAATACAATCTGAATGATGCTCCTAAAATTCTAGAAATAAAAAAGAAAAAAGCACCCGTTTTATGACTTACTTTTCCAAACCTATCATTTAAATACTCATAGATTGATGTGAGATTGAGTTTATAATATATAGGTAATAAAACAATTGCTACAATGAAATATCCTACTAAATAACCTAATACTACCTGGAAGTACGTGAATTGTGAGCCTCCAATATCACCGGGAACAGAAATAAATGTTATCCCAGAAAGTGAAGCTCCAACCATTCCAAATGCTACTAAATACCATGGAGAATCTTTATTAGCAGAAAAAAAGGCCGCTTTTCTCGCTGATGGAGGAAATTCAATCGATTTTTATTTTTCAAGCCCTGTAAAATCTGAATACAATAGTATTTTAGGAGATTACAAAAAGCAGAGAGACGCCTACTACAAAAATCTAGATAAAGAATTAAATGAAAATTTAGAAAAGAGAGTTCAACTTATCGAAAATTTAAAAGATTTAATTGAGAATGCAGATAACAAAACCATGTATCGTAATTTCAAAGAAATTCAAGATACATGGAAAACTATTGGACCAGTTCCAAAAAATTATTACAATGATACTTGGAAAATCTATCATCATCATGTAGAACGTTTTTACGATCTATTGCATTTAAGCAATGATTTTAGAGATTTAGATTTTAAACATAATCTTGAATGGAAACTCAAAATAATTTCTAAAGCAGAAGCATTATCTACTGAAAAAGATGTGAACTTAGCAGCAAAAGAATTACAAGAGTTACATAGAGAGTGGAAAGAAGATGTTGGGCCAGTTTCTAAAGAAATACGAGAAGAAATATGGCATAAGTTTAGTGTTGCAACTAAAAAGATTCATGATAATAGACACGATTATTACAGGAAAATGCGTTCTAGTTATCAACAGATTATGGATAAGAAATTACAAATTGTAGCTCAAATTAATGATTATGTAACAACTAGTAATAAATCACATAATGATTGGCAAAAAAGTATTAATGACATTGAAAAATTGAGAAAACAATATTTTGACGCTGGTAAATTACCTTATTCTAAAAGTGAGGAGATTTGGCAAAAATTTAAAAATGCAACGAAAAAGTTTAATATTGATAAAAATACATTCTACAAGTCAGAAAAAAGTGGTCAGCAAGAAAATTTAAAGAAGAAAATTGTTCTAATAGAATTGGCTGAATCTCTAAAAGACAGTGAAGACTGGGACATGGCTACAAATGCCATGAAAAAAGTACAGTCTGATTGGAAAAAAATTGGCCATGTACCAAGAAAATTTTCAGATGATATTTGGAAAAGATTTAAGGCGGCTTGTAATCATTATTTTGACAGACTTCATGAACGCAGAAACTCAGTTAGTAAAGAGCAATTAGAAACTGTAGAAGCCAAAAAAGAGTTTTTAGCCCAGTTTAATGAGATTAAAGATGCTACAAAAGATTCTGTTTTAAAAGCAATAGAAAAATGGAGATCTCTAGGGCAATTGCCAAAAAACTCACGACATTTAAATAATAAATTTAATAAACAGGTAGATGTTATATTAGAAAGTTTGTCTTTGGATAAAACAGAAATTTTATTTTGGAAGTTTACCAATCTAATTGATGGTTATTTGGCAGATAATGACATTCGTAAACTAGATTCAGAACAGTTATTTGTTAGAAAGAAAATTGATGAAGTGGCTAGAGAAATTCAACAATTAGAAAACAATTTAGGATTTTTTTCAAATGCCAAAGAAGATAATCCATTGGTTCTAAATGTTAAAAATAAAGTTGATGTGTTTAAAAAAGACCTTACTCTTTGGAAACAGAAACTAAATTACATCCGAAACTTAGACTACTAATTTGTAAATAATTTTATGCAACTATTAAATTCATAATTATATTTACTTTTTAGGATAAAAAAAAGTCTGTAAATTAATTTTTACAGACTTTTTTTATTGGAATTATCTATTCGTTTACGAAAATAATTTGTCCATTTTTACTTTTTCCTCTTCTGCTAAAGCTGCATCAACTAAAATACGACCACTATGCTCATCAATAGTAATTTTCTTTCTATTTGCAATTTCTAGTTGTACTTGCGGTGGTATTGTAAAATAAGATCCTCCAGAAGCTCCTCGTTCAATTGCAACAACTGCCAAACCATTTTTCACTTTAGTTCTAATTCTATTATAAGCTGAATATAAGTGCTTGTCTAATGACTCACCAAACTCTTGAGACTTTTGTATTAAAAGCTCTTCTTCTTTTTGGGTTTCTTGCAAAATAGCATCTAATTCAGCTTTTTTGTGTGATAAGTGCTTTTCTTGCTTTTCTAATTTCTCCTTAGTAGTTTCAACCAATTCATTTTTTTGAGCAATTTTAGCTTTGTACTCATTGATTCTTTTCTCAGATAATTGAATTTCTAAGTCTTGATATTCAATTTCTTTAGATAATGAATCAAACTCTCTATTGTTTCTTACTTTTTGTTGCTGTTCGTCATATTTTTTCATTAAAGCTTTAGACTCATCAATCGCTAACTTTTTGTTATTGATATCTGTTTCTATACTTGCAACGTCATTATTTAAATTTGCTATACGAGTATTTAATCCAGCAACTTCATCTTCCAAATCTTCAACTTCTAAAGGTAATTCACCTCTAACATTTCTAATTTCGTCAATTCTAGAGTCTATTAATTGTAAGTCATATAAAGCTCTTAACTTTGCTTCAACTGAAATTTCTTTCTTCTTTGCCATGTTTATATATAATGTATAGGATTTGTACTTTTTTCTGATAAAATGATTGCAAAACTACTAAATTTTTTTGTAAGATAGTCAACCAAAAGGTTTTTTGTAAACTGTTCACTTTCATAATGGCCAATATCAGCTAAAAGGATACTATTTTCTGCTTTAAAAAACTCATGATACTTAAAATCTGCACTTACATAAGCATCAGCTCCAGCTTTTTTTGCATTATTTATGGCAAAACTTCCAGAACCACCTAAAACAGCAATTTTTTTAATTCTTTTTTGAATAAAACCTGAATGACGAACGCAGTCTGTTTGCATCTTTTTCTTTAAATAATATAGAAATTCTTTTTCTTCCAATGCATTTGGTAATTCCCCAATTATTCCCATACCAATATTTTGATGAATATTTTCTGTAAGAGTAATTTCATAAGCAACTTCCTCATAAGGGTGATTTTGACGCAATGCTTTTAAAATGGCAGTTTTATTTTTATCTTCAAAAATAATTGAAATTTGTACTTCTTTTTTATTCTGAACGATTCCTTTTTTACCATAAACAGGATTAGAATTTTCATTTCCTCTAAAAGAACTTTCTCCTTCATTAATAAACGAACAATTATCATAATTTCCAATATTTCCAGCACCTGCTGAAAAAAGAGCTTCTTTTATTTCATTTAAGTTTTTAAAAGGAACATAAGTTGTTAATTTATTAATAATGCCTTTTTTAGGTATTAAAATTTTAGTGTTTGTTAAGCCTAAAACACTTGCTATTTTAGCTGAAACTCCGTTTATGGAGTTGTCTAAAGCTGTATGAGTGGCATAAATAGCAATGTCATTTTTTATGGCTTTTAAAACAACTCGCTCAACATAGGAGTTTCCATTTAGCTTTTTCAATCCGCTAAAAATAATAGGATGAAAGCTAATAATTAAATTGCAGTTTTTAGCAATAGCTTCGTTTACAGTTTCTTCTAAAGTATCCAAAGTTACTAGAACCCCAAATACCTCTGTTTTATAATTACCAACCAGTAAACCCGCGTTATCAAAATCTTCAGCATAGTTTAATGGTGCAATTTCTTCTATATATTTTGTGATGTCTCTTATAATCATAAATTAAATTGTATGTAAAATCAAAGTTAGCATTTTCAATTCATCAATCCATAAAAATGACTTATTTTCGTGTCAATGAAATTTGTAAGATTTATTTTATTTCCTTTTTCAATTATTTATCATGCTACAACAGCCATAAGAAATTTTTTATTTGATGTGGGGATTTTTAAACAGACTGGATTTAAAGTTCCGATTATAATAGTTGGTAATTTAAGCGTTGGCGGTACAGGTAAAACTCCTCAAATTGAATATTTAATTCGCTTATTAAAAGATAGTTTTAAAGTTGCAGTTTTAAGCAGAGGCTATAAACGTAAAACAGATGGTTATATTTTATTAAATGAAAAACATTCAGCTTTAGATGTTGGAGATGAACCATTACAATACTTTAAAAAGTTTAATAATATTAATGTTGCTGTTGATGCGAATAGAGTAAAAGGAGTCAATAAGTTGATATTACAAAAATCACCTGAAGTTATACTATTAGATGATGCTTATCAGCATAGAAAAATTAGAGGTAGTTTTTATATATTGCTTACAAAATTTGATGATTTGTTTATTGATGATTATTTGTTGCCCGCAGGAAATTTAAGAGAAAGCAGAAATGGAGCTAGCAGAACAGATGTAATTGTGGTAACTAAGTGTCCATCAGATTTAAGTATTAAAAGTCAACAATCCATCCAAAAAAGATTACAAAAATTTAATAAGCAAGTTTATTTTACGAAAATTTCTTACGGTAAAATTAAATCTAGTAAAAATCAATTTTCAATAGATGAGATATCCAACTATAAAGTTTTATTAATTACAGGAATAGCCAATCCGAAACCTTTATTGTTATTTCTAGATAAAAACCAGGTTTCATACAAACATTTTAATTACCCAGATCATCATCATTTTTCAGCCAAAGAGTTAAAAGCTACAATGTATGAGTTTGATGAGATAAAATCGAATAAGAAAATACTTTTAACTACTGAAAAAGATTATATAAGACTTCAAGGTAGTTTAAGTAATTTGTACTTTATAGAAATTGAAACTAGTTTTTTAGCAAATGGAAAGGATATTTTCAATAATCAAATAACTACACATTTAAATCAGTACAACTATTAAAATAAATATCTTCTTTTTATCTTTGATTGTGTGCCTTTTCATAATATTTAATTTTATTTAATAAGTTGTAGTTCACCTTTTAAAAATGGTATTATTTTTGATACTTTTGAATTAATGAAACAGAAAATATATAAATTACTAAGAATTTTTATTTTTATAGGCTTATTAGCTTCTTATGATATTTATGGTCAAGAAGTTAAAAAGGATACTATAAAACTTAGGGAAATCCCAGGGATAGCACTTAATTGGAGTTCTACTTATAAAGAAGCATTAAAAAATTCTAAAAGGCAGAAGAAACCTGTTTTATTATATTTTACCGGTTCAGATTGGTGTGGGCCTTGTAAGATATTGGATAGAGAATTGTTTCATACAGAAAGATTTAAAAACTTATCAGACAATAACTTAATACTTTTGGAGGTAGATATTCCAAGGAGAAGAGATTTGATAGAGCCTGATAAAATGAGTGAGAACCTTTATCTTCAAAAAAAATATAGAGTAAAATCTTTTCCTACTCTAATAATGGTAAATCATAGAGGGAGGAAAATAGCAGAAAAGAAGGGCTATGTAATAACAGAATATTATTATCCTTTTTTTCAGAGTGTAATAAATAAGTATTAAACAAAAAAATCCGAGGCAAGTTGCTTCGGATTTTTTGTGTTTTGGTAAGGTAATGTTAATTTTGATTAACGACTCTAAAAGTAGTTCTTCTATTAATAGCGTGTTCAGCTTCCGAACACTTTACGTTATCTGAACATTTATTTAATAATCTGGATTCACCAAAACCTTTTGCACGCAATTGGCTTGCATTTATTCCTTTTGAAATTAAATAATCTGTTACAGATTTTGCTCTTCTATTCGATAAATCTTGATTGTCTCTTTTTGTCCCTCTCATATCTGTATGGGATTCAATGTAAACAGCAACACCATCTTTAACAATAGGTAATAATCTAGCATCAATAATTCTCTTTGCTCCTTCGTTTAAGGTGGCACTAGAAAAGTCCCAATTAATGGGTAAAGGAGTATTATCTATCAATTCACAGTCAACGGCTTTCCAAGATGTCAGACCTCCTTTTTGAACCAATATTTGTTTTGTTATTGATCTGTATACCGCAGGTATAATTACTTCTTCAGATCTTGCGTCACGAATTAAAACCGTTTTCTGTATGGTTTTATATTCAGGCTCTGTTTTTACAATGCTAGTAGTTGGTGGTTTCACCATAACTTTTCTGTTATATGTTTTTTTAATACCAGGAATACTAATGGTTGTTATAGTTGCATCTCTTTGTAACTTTTCAACCGGCATTGTTTTAAATTCAGCTGGTAAAGGTTTGTAACACCAATATCTGCAATCGTCTGGGTTAATTGATTCACAATTTGGTAATTTTTCACTCATTTGCCAACTAGCAGTTGCCGCTTTAGTTTCAACAGTTTCAAAACCTTGAACAAAAGTTGCTTTTTGTGTTTCTAATTTAGTACCATCTTCTTTTTCATAATAAGTAACTTCTTGTGAACCCCATACAGCGGGTACAACTAAAAGTTTTTGACCAGCTTCCTTAATTAAAACTTTTTCTTGAATTGTGTTATATTCCGCAGGATATGTCACTATTTTTCTATATTCAGGTGAAACAGCTACGTTTACCGTTTCATTTTTATAGATATCAGGAGTTTTACATCTTACATAACATTTTCCTGGTTCAGGATTTGGTGGTAAATCTTGCCCAAAAGATATTGCTGTTATCATAATAAAAACTGCAGTAAATAAATATTTTTTCATTTTTTTAGACATTATTAAAGTCTTTGATTTAATAAATTAACATAATTTCAAAAGTACTAAAAACATTTAAAAATTTGTAACAAATTGAATAAATTATAGGTTGTTATAGTATAAACTTTTAATGATGCCATCTGAAAGACCAATTTTAGGAACATAGATTTTACTAGCGCCACTCCATTTCATTGCAGATAAATATATTTTTGTAGCGGGTATAATAACATCTGCTCTATCTGGGTTTAAGCTTAATTCAGAGATTCTTTCTTGATAACTCATCTGTTTAAGAAATTGGTATTGAGCATTTAAGTATATAAAAGAGATAGGTTTACCTTCAGTTCTGCCAGACATTTTGAAAATTTTGTTGATGTTACCTCCAGAACCAATTAAAGAAATGTTCTTTAAAGTTTTAGTATTCTTTTTAATCCATTTTTCGACATTTGAGAAAATTTCTTTATTCACTGATTTTCTATTGTTTAACAATCGAACTGTACCCATTTTAAAGGATTTTGAGTTTATTATTTCACCTCCAGAAAAAACCGTAAATTCTGTGCTTCCACCCCCAACATCTACATATAAATATGAATTTTCTCCACGAATTAATTCGTTTAAATCAGTAGAAGAAATAATTGCAGCCTCTTCTTTGCCTTCAATAATATCAATTTTAATACCAGTTTCTTTTAATATTTTTTCAACTACTTCTGATCCATTTTTAGCTTCTCTCATGGCAGAGGTTCCACAAGCTTTAAATTTTTCAACCTTGTGCACATTCATTAATAACTGAAAGGCTTTCATAGCTTCAACCATTCTCGTTATATTTTCATCGCTGATATAACCTTTTACAAAAGCATCTGCACCCAAACGAATAGGAACACGAACTAAAGATGATTTCTTGAATTGTGTTTTTTTATTTTTTTTAATAATAATATTAGAAACTAAAAGTCGAATTGCGTTCGACCCAATGTCTATAGCACCATATTTTTTTATACTTAAATCTGTCAAATTATCTGTGGTTCTTAGGATATTCTATCATAAAAGTTTTTCCTTTTTTGATGTTTTTCCAGTGTTTTTCTTCAAATTTTATGCCTATGATACCACAAGTAGTTACATGAGCTATTGGTTTGTTGCCAAATTTATTTACAAATGTATTAATACCATGATCATGACTAAAAATAATGGCAGAATTAAAAGCATCATCTAAAGCACATACTGTTTTTACTAAGTAACCATCACTAAAACTATACAATTGTCTATTAATGTGAAGATTGGCCAAGGGGTAGCCTAAGTTTTCACAAAATATGATTGATGTGTGCAAAGCTCTATTTGCACTGCTTGAAACAAAAACATCAGGTCTGTCTATTTTTTTAGAAATAAATTTAGACATTAAGTGTGCATCTAGAATTCCCCTTTTTTTTAAAGGCCTGTCTATATCAGCTACACCCGAATACTCCCAAGAAGACTTTGCATGACGAACTATGTAAAGAGTTTTCATATATTTTGATTAATTGTAATGTAAATATAAAATTTAAGGAGCTAATCTTTCTAATTTCCAAGAAAAATCTTTTTGCAAAAAATATCTTAATCTATCATGCATTCTATTTGGCCTTCCTTGCCAAAATTCTATAGATTCTGCTTTTATCTCATAACCACCCCAATGATTTGGTCTTAGAATTTCTTTGTTTGCAAATTTTTTTTCAAAGTTATTTAGATTTTTATCTAATTCTTTCCGAGAGCTTACAACATTACTTTGATTAGATGCCCAAGCTCCAAGTTTACTTCCTTTTGGTCTTGACTCAAAGTAGTTATCAGATAATTTATCTGATAGTTTTTCTGCTTTTCCTTTAATTATAATTTGTTGTTCTAATGTAGGCCAAAAGAAAGATAAACAAACATTATTATTTAAATGAATTGCTTTACCTTTTTCCGAATTGTAATTTGTGTAAAAAATAAAACCATCAACAGTGATTTTTTTTAATAAAACTACCCTGTTTTTTGGGAAATTGTCTAAACCAATTGTAGAAATGGTCATTGCGTTTGTTTCTTCAACTGAATTAGATTCATCTGCATTTTTAAACCAAGCTTGAAAAAGATCCATTGGGTTTTTAGGACAATTACTTTCTAAAAGTTCTTGTTTTTCGTATGATTTTCTGTAATTACTTAAATCTTCCGTCATATTATAATTGTTATAATTACAAAAGTACAAATGTTTTTTTAGTACTAAATTTAGAAGTTTTTACAATTATCATAAACACAAATTTAGGGAGTTAAAGTTTTGCAACAGCAGCTTCAGCACAGCGCTCACCATCCATGGCAGCAGAGACGATACCTCCAGCATAACCTCCTCCTTCTCCGCAAGGGAATAAACCCTCTATTTCTGGATGTTCTAAATTGTTTTTCCTAGGTATATTAATTGGTGAAGAAGTTCTAGATTCAACACCTATAATATTAGCTTCGTTTGTATAATAACCATGCATTTTTTTTCCAAAAGCAGTAAAACCTTTACGTAATCTACCACCAATAATTTTAGGCAACAAAGAATGCATAGGTGCTGATTTTAAACCTGGTTGATAAGAGCAATCATTTAGTTTTGAGGATAATTTCCCATCAACAAAATCTACAAGTCTTTGTGCAGGTGCTGTTTGATTTCTGCCCCCAGAAGTAAAAGCTAATTTTTCTAAATCTTTTTGAAATTGTAAACCTTTTAAAGCGCCTAAATGTTCGTATTTTTTAAAATCTTTATCAATGTCTAATTCTACAACAATTCCAGAGTTAGCAAATTTATTATTTCTTCTAGAAGGAGACATTCCATTAACCACAACTTCTCCATTTGCAGTAGCTGCAGGTACTATAAAACCACCAGGACACATACAAAATGAATACACACCTCTATTCTTAACTTGTTGTACTAAACTATAAGCCGCTGCAGGTAATAATTCATCTCTTTCTCCTGAGCAGTGATATTGGATTTGGTCTATGATTTCTTGTGGATGCTCAACTCGAACTCCCATCGCAAAGGATTTGGCTTTAAGAGCGATTTCTTTTTTGTGCAGTAATTCATATATGTCTCTTGCAGAATGGCCAGTTGCTAAAATTACAGAATTTACTGCCATTTCCTTGTTACTATTCAATTGAATAGTTTTTAACTTATTATTCTTGATATTAAAATCTGTCACACGAGTTTCGAAATGAATTTCTCCTCCGTATTTTAGGATTGTTTCACGAATATTCTGAATAATTTTAGGCAATTTATTGGTTCCAATATGTGGATGCGCATCAATTAAAATTTGATCGGTTGCACCATGAAAAACTAAGTTTTCGAAAATACGTCTTACATCTCCTCGTTTTAAACTTCTGGTATATAATTTTCCATCTGAGTAGGTTCCAGCTCCACCTTCACCAAAACAATAATTAGAATCTTCGTTTACTATGTGAGATTGATTAATACTGCGTAAGTCTCTTCGTCTATCTCTAACGTTTTTCCCACGTTCTAAAACTATGGGTTTGTATCCCAATTCAATACACCTTAATGCTGCATACATTCCTGCAGGTCCAAAACCTACAATATGAATTTCTTTTGCATTAGAGACATCTTTGTATTCAAAATCATCTTTAGTATTTTCAGGGATAGTTTGGTTAATATAAACCTCAACTATGTAATTGAAGATAATATCCTTTTTACGGGCATCAATTGATTTTTTAAGAGTTTTTATTGCAAATATTTCGCTTTTATCAATAGAAAGCTTTTTCACGACTTTTTGCAAGAGTATATTCTCTTTTTTTTCTTCTATTAGATTTACTCTAATTTGAATTTCTTTTATCATTAAAACATTAGGCTGATTCTAGTTTTTTTAGAATCTTTTTGTATTCGGTTATGCTCTCTCTACTATTAAATATTATCTCATTTAGCTTTTTAATAATAAGATTGTCTTTTTTAGCATTACCAGCGAGTTTCTCTAAAACTGTAAGTTCATTTAAACAACTTAAACCCATTAAACCATATGAAGATTTTAAAAATTGAGAAATCTCTATAATCTGTTCATAATTTAACTTTAAAATATTTTCTTCTAGTTGAGTTACTTTAAGCTTGGTGTCAGATACAAAAACTCTAATTATTTCAATTAACATATTTCTATCTGACGCAAAAAAACTTTTAAGTGAAGTCAAATCAACAACTTCACTAGATAAAATTTTTTCTAGTTCCATAATTTTTTCTTCATAGGGGGTTCTTAGTATTTTAAGTAAATTTAGAAAAAAAGCTTTAAAAGGCAAAAATTTTTTTTTAAAAAAATGTTAAATTCCATACAAAATCTGTCTTCAATTACAACTTTAGCTTGTAAATTTGTATCGAGTTTTAATCAAAATAAGAAAAGGTTTCTCCATTTTTAATACTCAACAGCGTTTCATAAATCATTTTAATTACGTTCTCAACATCCTCTCTATGTACCATTTCTACAGTTGTATGCATATACCTTAAAGGCAAAGAAATTAAAGCAGATGCGACTCCACCATTACTATAAGCAAAAGCATCTGTATCAGTTCCTGTAGCTCTTGATAACGCAGATCTTTGAAATGGAATTTTTTTAGCTTCAGCAGTTTCAGTAATTAAATCTCGCAATTTTTGCTGAACAGCAGGAGCGTAGGCTACAACCGGTCCTTTACCCATTTCTAAATGACCTTCTTTCTTTTTATCAATCATTGGTGTTGTAGTGTCATGGGTAACATCTGTAACAATAGCAACGTTGGGTTTAATGGTTTCTGTAATCATTTCAGCACCGCGTAAACCGATTTCTTCTTGAACGGAATTTGTCACATATAATCCAAAAGGTAATTTTTTATCGTTCTCTTTTAATAAACGAGCAACTTCAGCAATCATAAACCCACCCATTCTATTATCTAAAGCTCTACAAACAAATTTATTGCCATTTAAAATATGAAATTCATCAGGATATGTAATAACGCAACCTACATGAACTCCTAAAGCTAAAACTTCATCTTTAGTGGAACAACCTGTATCTATAAAAATATTATCAGGTTTAGGTGCTTCTTCTTTAGCTCTATTTCTAGTATGTATGGCAGGCCAGCCAAAAACTCCTTTTACGATTCCTTTTTTAGTATGGATATTAACAATTTTACTTGGTGCAATTTGATGATCTGAACCTCCATTTCTAATCACATAAATTAAACCATTATCAGAAATGTAATTTACATACCAAGAAATTTCATCTGCATGACCTTCTATAACTACTTTATATTTTGCATCAGGATTAATAACGCCAACTGCCGAACCATAGGTGTCTGTAATAAATTCATCTACATAAGGTTTTAGGTAGTTCATCCATATTTTTTGACCTTCCCATTCATATCCAGTTGGAGCTGCATTATTTAAGTATTTTTCTAAAAAATCTAATGATTTTTCGTTTAAAATTGATTTTTCTGACATTATAAAAAGTTTATAAAAATTATGTTTTCTTTGTTGGTTGTAAAAATAAAATGTTTTTTCAACTATTTCAGAATTTTAAGTTTGAATTTTGTAATAATTTCTAAAATAAAATAACTAATCGAATTAAATTAAAAAACTATAAATGAAAACAGCACAATTACTCTTACTTTTTTTATCCATTTCACTTTTCATGAATTGTAATTCTAAGTTAAAGAAAACTTCAGATGTAACTCCAAATTTTAAAATAGGAAAAATAGGATTTGAGAAAAGTCTTAAAAAAGAACTGGATTTTGATAAAATGTCAGTAGGTACCTATATCACGAACAAAAATGGAGGTTTTCAAGAAAAAGGATTGAATTTAACGTTTCAAAAAGATAATTTACATTTAATTAAAGATAGTTTATTGTTAAATTACTCCAATGAGATTGCTAGTCAAGTAAAAAAATATTTGTTAAATATTAATAGTTATGAATTTGTAATTATTAAGTTTGAAGATGAGAAAAAGGGAGAAATAATAAAATCAACTTCGGTAAAGATTAAAAAAGAATTAAAATAAAACCAACTAAATGAAATTAGCAATAAGTAACTTGACAAAGACCTACAAAAATGGTGTAAAAGCAATCGATAATTTAAGCATTGAAATAGGAGTTGGAATGTTTGGTCTTTTGGGGCCAAATGGAGCGGGTAAATCATCTTTGATGAGAACAATAGCAACGTTGCAAAGTCCTGATTCTGGTTCCATTACTTTTGGAGATATTAATGTTTTAGAAGATAATATGTCTTTAAGAAAAGTATTGGGTTATTTACCTCAATCTTTTGGTGTTTATCCTAAAATGTCTGCAAACGATTTATTAGATTATTTCGCAACTTTAAAAGGAATTGCTAGTAAAACAGATAGACAGAAATTGGTTAAAGAAGTTTTAGAAATCACTAATTTATATGAAGTAAGATATAAACATGTAGCAGGTTATTCAGGAGGAATGAAACAACGCTTTGGAATTGCACAATTGCTTTTAAATAATCCTAAATTAATTATTGTTGATGAACCAACGGCTGGTTTAGATCCTGCTGAGAGACATCGATTTTTAAATGTTTTAAGAGAAGTTGGTACAAATTGTACAGTTATTTTTTCAACTCATATTGTAGAAGATGTAAAGGAATTGTGTAATGAAATGGCCATTTTAAATGGAGGTAAAATTTTAAAACATACTACTCCACAAGAAGCCACTGAGGAAATTGAAGGTACTATTTGGCAGAAAACTATTGATAGAGAGGATTTAGATGAAAACGAAAAATTATATTCTATTTTGTCATCTAATTATAACCAAGATAATACATTAAATTTAAGAGTTCATGCTGCTGAAAAACCTTCAGAAGATTTTATTGCTGTTGCTCCACAATTAGATGATGTATATTTTATTGCGCTAAAAAAAGATGAACCAGAGTTGGTTTAAAATTTATGATGTAAAATTCTACTATTTGAACTTTACTAAAACATTTTTAAACAAAATAAAACACCTACATTCATATTATGTTTTCAACAATATTTCAACAAGAATTAAAATACTGGTTCAAAAAACCGGCTTTTTATATTTATTTAGCCATTTTTCTTGGCTTATCTTTCTTTTTGTCGGCTGCTACAGCTGGTTTATTCGATTCCATTACAGCAACCACAGGTTCTTCAAGAATTGTAAATTCTCCTTCAGGAGTTAATGGTTTATTTAATGGACTAACTACTTTCATCTTCTTTTTATTTCCGTCTATCATCGGAATTTCTATCTACAGAGATTTTAAAAGTGAAATGCATACCATATTATATTCTTATCCTTTTACAAAATCTAATTATTTATTTGCAAAGTTTTTTAGTGGAATTGTTGTAGTATCCATAATTGTCCTATCAATAGTATTAGGTATGGTTATTGGTTTTCGTTTTCCAGGAACAAATTCAGATATTGTAGGTTCTTTTCAGCTTATTACTTATGCAAAAGCATATTTAGTTTTTATTCTTCCAAATATTTTACTTTTTGGTGCTATTGTATTTGCAGTTGTTACTTTTTCTAGAAATATCGCAGCAGGCTTTATTACTGTAATTGTACTTTTATTTGTTCAAGGAGTTGTAGAAAGTGTACTTTCTGATCCTGAACAAAGAGGTTTATTAGCTTTATTAGATCCTTTTGGGTCAGGTGCTGTAAATTATTACACGAAATATTGGACTCCTTCAGAGCAAAATGAATTACAAATACCAATTAAAGAAATGATTATTTATAATCGTTTATTATGGTTAGGAGTTTCTACTTTAATTTTTGGGCTAGTTTATAAGTTTTTTGAATTTAGTCAAAATGCGATTTCTTTTTCATTTAGAAAATCAAAAGGTGAAAGAGTTACAAAATCCAATATTAGCGGAATTACTAGAATTGTTCTACCCAAAGTGGATTACAATTATTCTTTTACTCAGAATTTAAAAACCATGTGGAATTTATCCAATATTGATTTTAAATATATTGTAAAAAGTTGGCCATTTATTTCAATAGTTCTCGTTGGTTTGGTTTTAATGGTTGTTGGTTTATCAGAAATAGGAAATATTTTTGGAACAGCTACCTTACCTGTAACTTGGAAAATGCTAAACATTGGTGGTGTCTTCTCAATTTCTATAAATGTTTGTACTTTTTTATATGCGGGAATGCTTGTAAGTAGAGCTAAAATTGCAAGAGTAAATCATTTGGTTGATGCAACTCCAATCCCAAATTGGACCTTATTATTTTCTAAAGTAATTGCTTTGGTTAAAATGCAAATTATTTTGTTAGCAGTTATAATGCTTGCAGGCGTAATTTTTCAAATCTATAACGGGTATTATAATTTTGAATTTGGGCATTATTTTAAAGAGTTGTTTTTATTAAGTTTATTAGGTTATTTAGCTTGGGCTTTCTTGTCAATATTTATGCAAACTTTAATAGGAAATCCATATTTAGGGTTGTTTATTTTATTAGTGATTTCAATTGGAATGCCATTTTTGTCTTTGGCTGGTGTTGAATTAGATATTTACAAGTACAATCAAGGACCAGGATTCGGTTATTCAGATATGAATGGTTATGGAATATTAACACCATTTCTGATGTATAAAACCTATTGGATATTTTTGGGTTTAGCCTTGTTGGTAACGTCTGCCTTATTTTGGGTTCGAGGAATTCCTGCTTCTTTCGCAGAAAGATTATCAATTGCCAAAGCAAGACTTAAAGGAGGTTATGCAATTAGTTTAGCCATATTTTTATTAGTATTTTTCAGTTTAGGATTTTCAATTTATCAAGAAACTGGTGCTAAAGGAAAAAGAACTTCTTCAAAAGAAGGAGAATTAAGAAGAGTAGAGTGGGAGAAAAAATATAAAAAATATGAAGACTATAAACAGCCAAGAGTAATTGCTGTAAATGCAAATATGGATATTTTTCCTAAGGAGAGAATATTTGAAGCATCCGCTAAAATTCAAATGGTAAATAAAACAGATGCTGCAATAGATAGTGTTTTCCTAAACCATAATGCATTAAAAAGTACATTTGAGTTTAGTATACCTAACAAACTAGTTTCTAAAGACACAATTCATAATTTTGATATTTATCATTTCGAAAATAAAATTATGCCTGGCGATACTTTAGAGTTGGCTGTTACTGTAAAGAGTAATAAAAATACAACATACAGAAGAAGATCTCCAGTTAGAGAAAATGGAACTTTTATCAATAATTTTGCTTTATTCCCTTCTTTAGGATATTCTTCTCAAGGAGAATTAACAGATGATAAAACGCGTAAAAAATACGATTTACCTAAAAATGATTTACAAGCGCATCCTTCAGATTCAGCAGCTTTAGGAGATACTTATATTTCAAAAGATTCAGATTGGATTAATTTTGAAGCAACAGTTTCTACATCAACAGATCAAATTGCAATTGCTCCAGGATATTTACAAAAAGAATGGATAGATGGAGATCGTAGATATTTTCATTATAAAATGGATAGTAAAATTTTAAATTTTTATGCATTTAACTCTGGTAGATATGAAGTAAAAAAGGAAATGTTTAATGATATAAGTTTAGAGATTTATTATCATAAACCACATACTTTTAATTTAGATAGAATGATGAAAGGCATGAAAGCTTCTTTAACATATAATGGAGAAAATTTTAGTCCATATCAATTCAGACAAGCAAGAATTATTGAGTTTCCAAGAACAGGAGGAACATTTGCACAAGCCTTTGCAAATACAATGCCTTTTTCTGAGGGAATTGGTTTTATTGCAGATGTAGATGATAAAGATGATAGTGGAGTTGATTATCCTTTTGCAGTAACTGCGCATGAAGTAGCACATCAATGGTGGGCGCACCAAGTAATTGGAGCAGATGTTTTAGGAGCAACTTTACTTTCCGAAAGTATGGCTGAATATGTTTCGCTTAAAGTGATTGAAAAATCACAAGGAAAAAATAAAATGAGAACCTTTTTAAAAGAAGCGTTAGACGGATATTTATTGCAAAGAACTTTAGAGCGTAAACGCGAAAAACCTTTAATGTATAATGACGGTCAAGGATATATACATTATCAAAAAGGATCTATGGTTTTGTATGCTTTAAGCGATTATATTGGCGAAGAAAAAATGAATGGAGCCATTCAAAAATTCATTAATAAAGTAAAATTTCAGGAGCCTCCTTATGCAACATCTATTGAGTTTGTAGATCATTTAAAAGAGGTTACTCCAGATTCTTTACAGTATGTAATTAAAGACATGTTTGAAACAATTACTCTATATAAAAATAGAATAAAAGATACAAAAGTAACGGAATTAGATAATGGGAAATATCAAGTTGATATTGAGTTTGAAGTGGCCAAATATAGAAATGATGAAAAAGGAAAACGTTTTTATGGAGATAAAGTTGGGGATACAATATCTTATAAAAATGATAAAATGAAAAAACCTATTTTGTCTTCAAAATTAGAAGATTATATTGATGTTGGTGTTTTTACTGAAGAAGAAATTGATGGTAAAAATGAAGAGGTAGAATTGTATTTTAAGAAGCATAAAATTACCAATATCAATAATAAAGTTACCATTATTGTTGATAAAAAACCTACAGAAGTTGGCATAGATCCGTACAATAAACTGATTGATACACAGTCTGAAGATAATAGACAGAAAATATAAATAATAAAAGAAGCTCTTAAAATTTTAAGAGCTTCTTTATTATAAAGTTTAAGGTAGCTAATATTCCATTATAGCTAGAAACCAAATTATTAAAATAATCAATATTCATAAAAATATCAAAGAATACTATTTTACGTTATAAATTCGTTTAGTGTAAAAGAAAATATATATTATTTTTACAAAAGTTAACCAAATACAATTCAATTCTCTTGAAAAAATCTATTATAAAAAAACGTTTCAATAAGTTATTGAAAAAAAAAGAAGCTCAAAGAGAAGTTTCTAATGAAGAGGTTTATACTATTGGTATTATTGCATCAGGAGAAATATATAAATGGATTAAAATTGAAGATGAGGTTGAAAAAAATTTAGGCCTAGGAAATATAAGAATTTATAATTACAGGCCATTTAGCAAGAAAGATGTTCCTTCCTACAAGTACTTTACAGAAAAAGATTTTAATTGGAAAGGAGAAATAAAAAATAAATATTTTAGATCTTTTATAGAAGAACCTCATGATTTATTAATAGGATATTTTAATAAAAGCAACTTGTATCTAGAAAATGCAGTTTTACGATCTAACGCTAGGTTTAAAGTTGGTTTTGCAAATGTAAATCAAAGTTTGTAC
>CAJWAC010000048.1 GCA_913020555.1 uncultured Polaribacter sp.
TATTTAAAAAATATCATTGAATAATACCAAATACGAGATTCTACGGAATTATAATTAATACTTGTTGACGAATTTTAAAACACCCTAATAACAATGTTCATTATATGTTCAAAGCTTTATGGGATATTTTACATAATATAGAATTATAGCTATCCAATGTATGAAATGCATTTGTACTATAATTTATATTATGTAAAATAGAAAATTATTAACTACACCTTCTACATAGATTGCGTATAATAATTATAATCTTTTAAAATGACATCTATAAACTCTTTATCACTGCTGTGTTTGGATTTTATACTCGTTACTTCTAAAATTTTAGATCGGAGTTTTATTAAAGTTTTAATATCATTATTCTTTAGGGCAACTTTATAGGTCTCCTTAATAATTCTTGCGTCGTTATCAGATAATTTAATAACATTAGGATAAGTAGAAATGTAATCCTCTTCAATATTTTCTAAAATAGTTTCTGAAAACTGTACTTCATCTTTAACTGCTATAACAACAGTATTTGCAATCATATCTCCAAATCTTTGACTATTTTCTGAAAATAATATTGATAAAAAACCAACAAGTTTTCCACATAAAAAAAACATCCATAAAATAGATTCTTGGCCTGATAAGCCCAGAGAAGCAATATATACAAACAACAATGTAAATATATTAAAGTCTATAATTCTTAAAAACCAACGTATTATAAAATCTGTAATAGATGGTTTAAAGCCATCAATATTAATTACTTTTATTTTTAATAGCCGTTTTCCTAATGTTTGCCCATTCATTAAAATTTCTGAATACAAAGAGTAAAAAGTAACTGGTAAAAAAAACAGAACATCTAAAGCACGTAAAGACCAAGAATCCCCAACTAAACTTGAATCAAATGGTCTTACATTTAAAATATTAATCGCAAAATAAATATAGGAAAACTTTAAAATATTATCTACAATAAATGCTAAAAGTCTTTGAAATACATTAGCTACAGAAAAATCTATAATTATATTTTGTGCTGTTTTTATTTGTAGTATTTTCATGCAATGTTTAAATTCGCTATTAATGAGAGAGGTAGCTTTTATTAAGCAAAATAAAGAAAAATGGCTTGAATTTGAACAAGGTTTTTTAAATAAAAACAAAAAAAATCCTGACGACTTGGCTAACTTGCATATTAAGATTATGAATGATCTGGTTTATGCACAAACGTATTACCCAAAAAGTAAGGTAACTTTATATTTAAACAAGTTAGCGAAAAAAAGTTATGTTGATGTTTATGCCTCAAAAAAAAGAGACAAAAATGTTTTCATTTATTTTTTTTTAGATAAAGTACCACTACTCTGCTACAAATACCGAAAATATTTATACATTTCTTTCATTTTCTTTTTCATCTGTTTTTTTGTGGGCTTATTATCTACTTTTAATGACGAGTCTTTTGCTAGGCAAATTTTAGGAGATAATTATGTAAATAAAACTTTAGAAAATATAGAAAACGGAGATGCAATGGCAATCTACAAAGGAGGTAGCAATTGGGGAACATTTATTGGAATTTACGATAACAATCAAAGAGTGGGATTAAATATGTTTTTATCGGGCTTATTTTTAGGACTGGGTACTGCCTTTTATGTCATTAAAAATGCCATTATGGTTGCGGTTTTTCAAGCATTCTTCTATCAATATAATAGTTTTTTTGATAGTTTAAAGGGCATTTGGATTCACGGAACATACGAAATTTTTGGAATGATTATAGAGGCTGGTGCTGGTTACATTATTGGTGCAAGTATCTTATTTCCGGGTACTTTAAAAAGAATTAAATCTTTTAAAATAGGCGTTAGAGATGCTTTTATCATTTTTATTAGCACCATACCTTTTACCATTATTGCGGCGTTTTTAGAGGGTTATGTAACGAGATACTCTAATAAAATGCCAACAATACTTTGTTTTCTAATTATTGGTTTTAGTTTAATTAGTATTAGTTATTATTATTTAATCTTACCTTACAGGGTTGCGCTTAAACATAATTTACGGTAGATGAAAAACAGTATAGCTTCCCTCCTTTTTTTCTTTATTTTTACAATCAATGCAAAAGAAATTAATAAGGTTGATGCATACTTACAAGTTGAAAAAGATTCTATAATCTACTACAATAAAACACCTACAATTTCAGAAGAACGTTTGTTTACAGAAGATTTAAAAAACAAATATTCTGAAGAAGATTTTAAATACCAAGAGGATACATATAATAAAAATGAAAAAGGCAAGAAAACATTTGGCAGTCAAATTATAGCATTTTTCACCTTTTTTATGCGATATATTTTTCCTTTTCTGCTAGGAGGCTTTGTTATTTTTGTAATTCTAAAAGTGGTTTTCGGAGCAGATATTAGTTTCTTAAAAACAAACAAAAATTCTCAAAAATTAACTAAAAAACTTATTTATGAAGATGAAGATATTTATGACTTAAATTTAGAAAAAGTATTACAAGAGGCAATAAAAAATAAAAAGTATAGATTGGCAATCCGTTATTATTATCTCACAGCTTTAAAAATATTATCAAACCATAAAATTATTGATTATCATAAAGATAAGACCAACTCAGAGTATCTTTCTGAGATTAAAAACAGCGTAGTACAATCAAAATTTTCATACCTTTCTTATGTATATTCTTATGTTTGGTATGGAGAATTTACAGTAAATGAAACTAGCTTTAAGAAAGTTGAAAGCAAATACAAATCATTTTTAAAATCTTTAGTTTGATGAATTTGGATAATCTTTCTAAATATTTTTATCTTTTTTTATTACTATTCATATTAAATAGTTGCAGCAAAACAGATTGGAAAGAAAATTACAAAGAAGAAGAAAAAAGTCCTTTTGGGGCTTACATTGTATACAACGAAGCCAAAAACCTTTTTGAAAATGAAAAAGTAGTTTTGTTAAAGGATAATTTTTATGATTATTTAATCAAAAATTACTCTGATTCACTTCCTGATTTCGGGAATTATATTTGCATTAAAAATGATGCTAGTAAACTGCCAAAAGAAGGTGTAAATGATTTGTTATCTTTTGTTTATGATGGAAATTCAGCTTTTTTAGCACTCAATTATTTTAATGATAATTTAAAAGAGAAATTAGAAATAACTACAAATAATCTAAGCAAAGATATTCGCTCATTAAAAGGTTTAAAGTCTTTAAAGGGCGAATTCTTCTTAGAAAATGAAAGTCATAAAAATCAAACATTTACTTTCGATAGAAATATCAGAAAACATTATTTTGTTACCTATAATGAAAACAAAACCATTGTTTTAGGTAGCTCAAAAATTGATGGAGAAAAAGTGCCTAATTTCCTCAAAATATATCATGGTAAGGGAACTATTTATGTACATTCAAATCCTATTGTTTTTACCAATTACTATTTATTAAAAGATAAAGAAACGTATGCAGAAAATGTGTTGTCCTATCTCCCCTCTTCTACTCTTTTCTGGGATCCACAAATAAAGTTTAGCAAATATGCTAACAAGGACAATAATAATCAATCAGTATTCAATTTCTTTTTAAAACATAAAAGTTTAACTTGGTTTTTAGCTGTAATATTATTTGGTGTTTTATTATTTATGATATTTAATGCGAGAAGAAAACAAAGAGTTATTCCTATAATTCATCCTTTAAAAAACACTACAATTGCATTTACGCAGACCATTTCTAGTTTATATTTAAAAGAACAAAATCACAAGAATTTAGTTGATAAAAAAATTAAATATTTTTTAGAAAAAGTACGTACAAAATACTTCTTAGATACTAATAATTTAAATAAGGAATTTATTCAGAAATTAGCCTCAAAATCGGGTAATAAACTTCAAAACACAAGATACTTAGTAAATACAATAATCACTTTAGATAAAAAATTAGAATGTACTCAAGAAGAGCTACTTACACTTCATAAAATGATTTCAATCTATTTTAAAAAATAAACCTATGAATACCAATAATGAAATACCAAATGAAGCAGAGAATTTAACATCAATTTCACCAAATTTAGAGTTTGAAAATAGAATCAATTTATCTGAATTACAAGAATGTGTTTCTCAAATAAAAGAGCAATTACAAAAAGTAATTGTTGGCCAAAAAGAAATGATAGACTTACTAATTGTTTCTTTGTTGGCTAACGGACACGTTTTAATAGAAGGAGTTCCTGGAGTTGCCAAAACTATTACAGCAAAATTATTATCTCAAACCATAAATGCAGGTTTTAGTAGGATTCAATTTACACCAGATTTAATGCCTTCAGATATTTTAGGAACTTCTGTTTTCAATGCAAAATCCTCTAATTTTGAATTTAAAAAAGGTCCTATTTTTTCTAATATGATTTTGATTGATGAAATTAATAGAGCTCCTGCAAAAACACAAGCTGCTTTGTTTGAAGTAATGGAAGAAATGCAAATAACTTTGGATGGAACCACCTATAAAATGGAGGAACCATTTATTGTTTTAGCAACTCAAAACCCTATAGAACAAGAAGGAACGTATAGATTGCCTGAAGCACAATTAGATCGATTTTTATTTAAAGTGATTGTTGAATACCCAAGTGCAGATGAGGAATTAGAAATTATAATGCGTGAACAAGCTCTAGAAAATACCACTAAATTTAGTAAAATAGAAACCATAATTGAGGGAGATAAAATTCAAGAATATAGAGGTTTGGTAAATCAAATAAAAATTGAAAAAAATCTCTTAAAATATATAGCCAATATTGTTGTGAATACACGCTCAAATTCCTTTTTATATTTGGGTGCTTCACCAAGAGCAAGTATTGCTATTTTGGTAGCATCTAAAGCTTTTGCAGCCATAGAAGGAAGAGATTTTGTTTTACCAGAAGATATAAAAAGAGCAACTATACCTGTTTTACAACATAGAGTTATAGTTACGCCAGAAAGAGAAATGGAAGGTTTAACCAGCAAACAAATTATAGAACAAATTATTGAGGCAGTAGAAATTCCGAGATAATCTTAATTGAGAGCTTCATGTAATATATAAAGACATCAACTATAAATTAACAGTATACTATCAATTTGAAACATTTTTACAACACTTTATTTTTAAACAATAGGTTATTCTATGTATTGAGCATAATTGCCACGTTATTTATCATAGGATTTTTTATTCCCATAATTTTTGAGATTTCTAAAGTGTTTTTATTTATGTTGATTGTATTGGTTGTAATAGATGTAGTGATTCTATATCAAACTAAAATACCAATTACTATTCAGCGAATGTTACCTGAACGATTATCAAATGGTGATGAAAATAGGGTTTCCTTAAACCTAGTAAATAATTATCCTTTTGTAGCACATTTATCTTTGATTGAAGAACTTCCTTTTCAGTTTCAAAAAAGAGATTTTATATTTTATCAAATCTTACAAAAAAACGAAGAAAAAACCATTCATTATAACTTAAAACCATTAGAAAGAGGTGTTTATCTTTTTGGAAACATAAATGTTTATGCCAATTCTGCGTTGAAATTAGCTACCAGAAAATTTGTTTTAGCTGAAGAAAAAGAGTTAAAATGTTATCCATCATTTTTACAATTAAAAGAATTTGATATCAAGAATTTTAATAGTGCTTCAATTTCTTATGGATCTAAAAAATCTCGTAAAATTGGAAATTCTTTAGAATTTGAACAAATTAAAGAGTACGTGTCTGGCGATAATATTAAAACATTAAATTGGAAGGCAACGGCAAAAAGAAATCAATTGATGGTAAATCAATATGTAGAAGAAAAAGCACAAGCTGTTTATGCTATTATTGACAAAGGACGTGCCATGCAAATGACGTTTAACGGATTAAGTTTATTAGATTATGCTATCAATTCAACTTTAGCGATTAGTAATATTGTTCTAAGAAAACAAGATAAAGCAGGCATGTTATCCTTTTCTACTAAATTAGAAGATTGGGTGGTTGCCGAGCGCAGAAATTCTCAAATGAGTTTAATTTCTGAAGCCTTGCATAATATTAAAACTAATTTTTCCGAATCTGATTACAGTGCTTTATACGCTGTAATAAAAAGAAAAATAACACAGCGAAGTTTATTAATTTTATTTACAAACTTTGAAACAATTGATAGTTTAAATAGACAATTACCTTATTTAAGGGCACTGGCTAAAAATCATTTGGTAATGGTTGTATTCTTTAAAAATACGGAGTTAGATAAATTGATAGATACAAAAGCTGAAAATATTCAGGGTGTTTATGACAGCATCATTGCCGAGAAGTTTATGTTTGAAAAGAAAAGAATTGTAAATGAATTGAAAAAATACGGAATACAATCTTTACTTACAAGGCCGGGAGATTTAACCGGAAATAGCATTAATAAATATTTAGAACTAAAGTCTAGAGGATTGTTTTAGTTCCTGCAGTTGTTTTTATTCGTTTTCCTTCCAATTACCTCTATAATCTATAGCATTTCTTTGGCTGCTTATTATATTTAAACTTGCATAATTATTTACAAACATCGTTAAGGTGAGTGTTAGAATTTCTTGCTTACTAGTAATAACATATTTTAATCTGTAATTTTTTTTCTTGTCGTTATAATTGACTTCAATATCTTTATATTTTCCTTCAAAATTAAGACCATTATCAGAATTATAGCCTCCGCCCATTCTTCTTTCTCCAAAATAAGGCATATCTAAATGAATACTATCATTTTTAATTATTAAGAAATTTGGATTCCCAGTTAAATTAATATTAGCTAAGCTACTCCCTGCAGGTAATAAATTTTCAATTCCTTTCACATTTGCTATTGACATTGGCATTGCTGTATCAGCAATAAATGTAAAGTTATTATTACTTATAATTTTCTTCAGTTCATTTACCTCTGCCACAGTGGCGGTACTTTTACATTTTACAAAAAAAATAGTAACCAATGCTAAGACGAATATTTTTAATTTAGAAACCATAAAAATTTTATTAATTCTATTAAAGTTACAAAAAAGAATTTAAAATTGAAAAAAATCATAAGTTTTTAAAATCAAATAGTAGTACTTTTAAAGCCTAAATATAAATATGAACTTAGAAATTATTTTTGATGATGAGTATTTTATCTGTGTTAATAAACCCAATAATATTTTGGTACATCATGCACATCATTCTAGAAACGTTGCTGATGAAAACTCTTTATTACAATTGATAAAGGAAAAAACTGATTTGAAAGTTTATCCCATTCATAGATTAGACAGAAAAACATCTGGAATTATTCTATTAGCTAAAAAGAAGGAGTTTGTTTCTAAATTTCAAGAATTATTCACAGATAATAAAATTCAGAAAACGTATTATGGAGTGGTACGCGGTTATACTCCTGAAGAAAAAATTATAGATTCCCCTGTTAAAGGACGTGATGCAAATGTTCATAAAGAAGCTTTAACAGAATTGAGAACATTAGATAAAATTACTTTAGATATCCCTGTGAAACCTTATAATTCTTCACGTTACAGTTTAATTAAATTGTTACCAAAAACAGGAAGAATGCATCAATTAAGAGTGCATTCTAATAAAATTAGTCATCCTTTAATTGGGGATACTAAATATGGTGATAAAAACCATGATTTAATGTATAGTGAAAAATTTGGATGGGAAAATATGTTTTTGCACGCAGGTAAATTGGAGTTTACACATCCTTTTACATCCAAAGAAATAATTTTAAAAGCTTCTTTCCCAAAAGATTGGTTAGCGTTATTTCAAAAATTTTCATGGAAAAATCCTCTATTTGAATAAAATACAATTTCATTTCTTCAAAAAAAATGAGATTCAAAGAGCCTACGTTAATAAACTCTGTGAATCTCTATATATTTTTCATAGATTTATAGAACATTTATTGTTCTATAGACTGAGCATGAAAACCAATTAACTCACTACTTTCAAAAGTTGGCGAAACTTCTATAGGATTGCAACATACTTCACAATCTTCAATATAAGTTTGTTGTCTTACACTGCTATCAAATAACATTGAAATATCTTCCCAACAATATGGGCACTGGAAAAAGTGTTCTAACTCCACTAATCTTCAATTACTTTTAAGACTAATTTTCCATTTTTATCACCAGAAAATAATCGATGGTAAGTTTCTTGAAAATTCTCAATTCCCTCATAAATATCTTCTCTAGACTTTAGTTTTCCTTCTTGCATCCATTTACCCATTTGCATAGCCGCTTTCCCATAATCTTTAGCATAATCCATAACTACCATTCCTTGCATTGTAGAACGCGTTACTAATAAAGATAGATAATTGCTTGGACCATCAATCTTAGATTTGTTGTTATATTGAGATATTGCACCACAAATTACAACTCTTGCATGCATTCTTAACTTACTTAGCGCTGCATTTAAAATAAGACCACCAACGTTATCAAAATAAACGTCAATACCTTTTGGACATTTTTCTTTTAAAGCAGAATAAATATTTTCTGATTTGTAATCGATAGCATCATCAAAGCCCAATTCATTTACAACATAGTCACATTTTTCTTTTCCGCCTGCAATACCAATTACTTTACAACCTTTAATTTTAGCAATTTGCCCAACAATACTCCCAACAGCTCCTGCAGCTCCAGAAACCAATACAATATCACCTTCTTTAATTTTACCAACCTCTGTTATTCCAAAATAAGCAGTCATTCCTGGCATTCCAAGAGTTCCAATATACATTGGCATTGGCGCCAAACGAGTATCTACTTTATACCAACCATCTCCATTTGTAATTGCATATTGTTGCACTCCGCCCCAACTTGTTACCACATCTCCAATTTCAAATTTTGGATTACCATTGTTTTTAATGACTTTACCAATAGAACCAGCTCTCATAACATCGTCAATAGCTATAGGTGGAATATAAGATTTTGTGTCATTCATCCAACCACGCATTGCAGGATCTAAAGAAATATAATGATGCTGTATTAAAATTTCTCCTTCTTCTAATTCAGGAACTTCATTATTTTCTAATTGCCAAGTATCTGACTGTGGAACACCGGAAGGGCGTTTCTTAAAGATAATTTGTTTATTATTCATAAATATATTTTCTAATTTAAGTTATAAAGATAATTAATAATCAAGTAATTCTAAAATGCTTTCTTCTAGTTTATTTTTTCCTAAATACTGCCTTTCTAATTCTGATTGAAAAGGAATTGGGGTTTCTAAACTTGCTACTCTTTTTACAGGCGCATCTAAATATTCAAAGCAATTTTCAGTAATTAGAGCAGACAAATCACTAGAAATTCCGCCAAATAGAGAATCTTCTTGAACCACTAACGCTTTCCCAGTTTTTTTTACAGATTGATAAATGGTAGCAGTATCTAAAGGTTGTAAAGTTCTTAAGTCAATAACATCAAAAGAGCTACTTGAATGTTTCTCAATAACATCTAAAAGCCAATGCACAGAAGCTCCGTATCCAATTAAAGTGAGGTCATTTCCTTTTTTTAATAGATTTGCTTTACCTATTTCTGTTGTGAAATACCCTTCAGAAACATCTTGGTAAACAGATCTATACAACGCTTTATGTTCAAAAAATAATACCGGATTTGGATCGTTAACAGCTGCAATTAACAAGCCTTTAGCATCTTGAGGAAATGCAGGATAAACCACCTTTAAACCAGGAGTTTTTGTAAACCAAGCTTCATTAGTTTGACTATGAAAAGGCCCTGCGCCTACTCCTGCTCCACAAGGCATTCTAATTACAACATCAGCATTTTGATTCCATCTGTAATAAGATTTTGCTAATAAATTAACAATAGGATTAAAGCCTGAAGAAACAAAATCTGCAAACTGCATTTCAACAATTGCCTTCATTCCATTTACCGATATTCCATAAGCAGCAGCAACAATTGTAGATTCACAAATTGGAGTATTTCTTACGCGTTCTTTTCCAAAATCATCAATAAAACCATCTGTGATTTTAAAAACTCCTCCATATTCTGCAACATCTTGCCCCATAATTATTAAATCAGAATGCTTTTGCATCGCTAATTTTAATCCGTTTGAAACCGCATCTACAAATCGAATGTTTTTTTTGTTTGCTGATGGCTCAACTGCTTGATATTGGTAATCTTGATAAACATCATTCAGTTCTGTTTCTAAATTCGGTATTATTTTTTCTTCATTAAACGCAATTGTAAGGTGTTCATTGATTTCTGTTTTTATCTCCTCTGTGTAGTTTTGCGTTATTGATTCCGATAAAACTTTTTTACCTATTAAAAACCGCTCAAAATTCTGTAAAGGATCTTTTTGAGCCCAAGAATTCGTCAAATCTTCAGGAACATATTTTGTACCGCTTGCTTCTTCATGACCTCGCATTCTAAAAGTCTTAAACTCCAACAAAACAGGTCTTGGGTTTTTACGTATACTTTTTGCCAGTTCATTTACCTTGGTATAAACTTCAATGATATTATTACCATCAATAATATGGCTTTCCATTCCGTAACCAATTCCTTTATCAGCAATATGCGTACAATTAAATTGTTCTGATGTTGGGGTCGATAGACCATAACCATTGTTTTCTACACAAAACAAAACTGGTAAATGCCAAACTGACGCTACATTTAAGGCTTCATGAAAATCGCCTTCGCTTGTGCCTCCTTCTCCTGTAAAAACAGCACAAACCTTGTGGTTGTTTTTCAATTTATTAGCTAATGCAATTCCGTTTGCTAACCCCAATTGCGGACCTAAATGAGAAATCATTCCAACAATGTTGTATTGCTGAGTACCAAAATGAAAACTTCTATCTCTACCTTTTGTAAATCCATTCATTTTTCCTTGCCATTGAGAAAAAAGTCTTTGCAAAGGAATTTCTCTAGATGTGAAAACTCCTAAATTTCTGTGCATAGGTAAAATAAATTCATCTTTATCTAAAGCAGCTGTTACTCCAATAGCAATGGCTTCTTGTCCAATTCCTGAAAACCATTTTGAAATCTTACCCTGTCTCAACAGAATCAACATTTTCTCTTCTATGAGCCGTGATTTAAGCATTTGTTTATATAAATGCAATAATATTGAGTTATCTAAAGAAGAATTTAAAGTATATTTAATTTTAGAAGTCATAAATTATGTATTTCATAATAAATCAAAAGTATATATAAAAAAGTTTATTCCATAAAAAAATCCTTATCAATTCAGTTGATAAGGATTTTGTGTTTTTTATTAAGTAAAGCTTACAATTCAGCAAAAATTGCATGCATCATTCTCTTCTTGTCGTTAATACTTTCTTCAAGAGCAATCATAGTTTCTGTTCTGTTTACCCCAGGAACGTCGTCAATTTGATAGATAATATCTTTAGCATCATTTGTTCCTTTTGCTCTTACTTTACAAAATATATTATATTTTCCGGCTGTAACATATGCGACAGTTACGTTAGGTATCTTTCTTAAATTCTCTATTACATTTTGGGTCATTGAAGTTTTTTCTAAATAAACTCCTACATGAGCTATAAAAGAGTACCCCATTTTTTCGTAGTTTAAGGTTAATGTAGACCCTTGAATAATACCTTCATCTTCCATTTTTTTTACACGAACATGAATTGTTCCAGCAGAAACTAATAGTTGTTTTGCTATGTCTGTAAAAGGAGTTCTTGCATTTTCTATTAAAATGTCTAAAATTTGATGATCAATTTCGTCTAATATGAATTTTTTCATTTTTTAAGTATTATTCAATTTATGATGCAAATTTATGAATTTAATTTAACTAAACAAGTCTAAAATTAACAAATACTTAAACAATTTTACCTTCGAAACCGATTTCGTAATGTCCAAATTTACTTTTTAGGTCATTATCTGCAATAACTCTAACCAATTTTGATACTAATTTACCTTCTAAAATTTGATCTTGATACTGGAAAGCAACATCATTTTTAGAATTTGGATATCTATGTATTACGTCATAAAATATTTTTTCATTATTCGGAATTTCAAAATAGGGCAAATACTCTTTAAAATTACTTGAAGATGCAATATGATAAAGACCTTGTAAAATGGAATAGAAAGTATATTCTCTTGCAATTTCTCTTTGATAATCATTAGGGTAATGACCAGATTCAATTAAAATAGTATTGTACGCTAATTTTTGAAAATTATCTCCTGTGGCTGTTGGGTAAAATTCGTCTGTATATCGTCCAATATAATTCGGAATCAATTTTTGTAATGCTTTATTCATAGCTACAATCACATTCATTGTTTCTTTTCTACCTTTAGTTAGAGATCTGGTGATTTCTTCAGAAGGTGCCAAGAAGGATATGGTTGCAGGGTTTTTAGTTCCTTCAACTCCAAAAATTGTTCTTTGGTCATGAAGGTTAAAACAAAATTGAGGGTTAAATTCATCTAAAACATCTCTCAATAATTTACTTTCTGCAGCAACTCTGTTTACTGCATCTCTATTTAAATCAATACCATTTGCATTTATCCTAGTATATGCTTTTGCTCCATCAGGATTTAACATTGGAATGAATAATAAAGTACATTCTTCTAAAATGATTTTTAAATCTTTATTATGAGAATTTGAAAAACAGTTAAATAAATCAAATAAAGCTTTTGTTCCTGTACTTTCATTTCCATGCATTTGCGACCACAAAAAAATTCTTTTTTTACCTGTACCTATATTAAGGGAGTAGATTGGTCTTTTTTGTTCTGAAAAACCTAGTTGAGAAATAATAAACTTATCTTGGTGCTTATCAAATAGCTTTTCAATATTACCCAAAGTAATCCACTTACCGAAAAGTAACGATTCTTTATATGATTTAAACGTTTTTTTTAAAATTTCTGATGATAAAATATTCATTTATAACGATATTTTTAAAAACAAATTTACGCTATTCATATTTGCTAAACAACTACTGTTACAAATGTAAATTAGTAAAATTACACAATTGTAAACAATCATTTTTATTAATCTATTTACTTTTGTAATCTTTAACGAATGATAATCGTAACACTTTTAACTTGTTTATAAATTTCAATTATAGCAAATCTTATTTTTTTTTTAAAACTTTGTATTTCAATAATTAAAGTACCTCATGTTAAAGTAAAAGTTTAATTGTAAATTGTTTATACAAATGTAAATAAATGTTTCAATAGGATACTACCTGTAATTAAACTACATTTGTAAACATAATTTATTTTACAATGGTAAACGGATTGGAATTTACAACTCGCATAAAAGAAGTAATGAATTATCATAAATTATCTGCATCTTTATTCGCAGATAAGATAGGAGTTCAACGTTCTAGTATTTCACATATCTTGTCTGGCAGAAATAAGCCAAGCTTAGATTTTATTTTAAAAATTACAAACACTTTTCAAGATGTAGATATTTATTGGTTGCTAAATGGAAAAGGCAATTTCCCTAAAAATGATATTGAAAAAAGATCTACTCCTATTCCAATACCAGTTGAAACAAAACAACCAAAGAATCAAAAAGTTATTCAAAGAATTGTTGTTTTTTACAATGACGGTACTTTTGAAGAATATATAAAGTAGTATTTTAAAATTTTAACTTTTATCATACAAATTCAATCTGTCTTTATATTCAACTCTTTAAAACAAATATTTTGAGTTTCTAAAACTTAAACTAATTTTTTTATTTTAAAAAAAAATATGATTGATTTGGGGGCTTTAGCATTATTGATATAAAGACAACGTGCCAAAAAAAATGGAAAGTCAAAGATTAAGATTAGATATCAATTGCAAAATAAAAGGGAAAATTTTTAGATAATTCTAAAAAGCAGCATGAGTTTCCTGAAATTAGTAATGATAAAACGGAAATACTTAAAGCCAAAATCAAAAAAGATCAAAATACCACAAGGTTAAAAGTATAATAATTGATGTTATTCTTCTTGGTTGCTCAGTTTTGCTATTTTACTATATCTACAAATTTAAAAAATAGCACAATACTTTGTCTATATACTAATTCAATTTTAAAAAAAATAATTTATAATAACTTAGCCATTGCAGTTTTAATAATGTCAATATTTCTTTGTTTATTGGTATTGTCAGTTTTCTTTTGCTCGGTTACCATTTTACGCATTAAATTAATTACGACTTTATCGAAATCAAAGCCTTTAAATTGATTTCCTTTAACAACCATATCATCTACAATATTTTGCACAGCTTCTGTATTATTGCTTTCAGAAATCTGTTTAAATGCTTCTTTATATAACTTTTTATTAGCATCATCATTCGTTAAAAACATTCCAGAAACTACAGATTTTGCGATAAATGGTAATTCAGATTCATCTTTTTCCTCAATAAAAATTTGTGTTAAAGGCGTTGCCAAAATTTTACGAACTTCATCTGGTAATTCTTTCGATTTTTTGATAGCCAATTCCTTATCAACATAATACATGGAAACTAAGGCTTTTCCTAAAACTGAATAAGACTCACTTTCTAAAGCTTGCGCAAAAATAGGTTGTAGTTCTGGATCTGTTAATTTACCCAATGTATTTAGGGCCTCGGCTTGAACAATTGTTTTTTTATCGTTATTTGCCATTTCCATAATTTTCCTGATGGCATCTTTCTTTGAAAATTTATTAATCAAATCTATTTTTTGAAGTGCTAATTGTCTAATTTTAAATGAATCATCATTGAGCGCATCAACTACAGCATTAAAAGCATCTTTATCTTCTTGCTTTTGAACAACCTCAAGCAGAGCTTCTCTTCTATGCACATAATTATCAGCATTTTTTAATTGAAAAATATATTCACTCAAAATTTTATTTTCATAGATTTTACAAATTAACACATTGTCTGCATTTACTTGAATGAAATTTGGCTGTTTGTTGTATGGAAAAGTAAAAGAAGCGTCATTGCCATCTACAAATACATTGTGTCTTGTTCTTTTTTTCCCTTCAAAAACATCAATAGCAAATGGAAATTTGAACTCTTCTCCTTGCAACTGAATAATATTTACGGTAACAGTTTTTAATAGGGTATTATAATCATAAGAAACTTCAATATTTGGATGATTTGCTCCAAAATACCACTGATTAAAAAACCAATTTAAATCTTTACCTGTCAATTCTTCAAAAATCAATCTTAATTGATGTACTTCTGCTTTTTGAAATTTGTATGTGTTTAAGTAATTTTTTAAACCAGTGAAAAAAGCTTCATCTCCCAGATAATTGCGTAACATGTGTAAAATAGCACCTCCTTTGTTGTAGGTAACCAAATCAAATAAATCTTCTCTATCGTCATAAGAGAAACGAACTAAAGATTTACTGTCATTCTGACCATTTTTATATGCTTCTACTTGTTCAAAATAATGCATTTCAGCATCGGTTTTACCATACTTATATGCTCGCCACAAATACTCGCCATAATTAGCAAAAGATTCATTTAAAGTAACATTAGACCAACTTTCTGAAGTGACTAAATTTCCAAACCAATGATGCATAATTTCATGAGCAATTATATTTTCTTGCAAGTTATCATCTATTAATTGCCCAGGTTTTTGATAAGCTTGTTCTCCATGAACAACAATGCTCGTGTTTTCCATAGCTCCAGAAACAAAATCTCTAACGACAACCTGACTGTATTTATCCCAAGGATATGCTACACCTAACTTATCTGAAAAAAAACCAATCATTTCAGGAGTATTACCAAAAATAGCTTTCGCATATGGAGCGTATTCTTTTTCCACATAATAGTTTACAGCTATATTTTTGTAGGTCTCATTTATAACTTCAAATTCACCCACTCCAATAAAAGCCAAGTAAGGAGCGTGCTTTAGGTCTTGTTTCCAGTAATCTGTTCTTTTGTTTCCTTTTTTAGTTTGTTTGATTAAAGTTCCATTTGAAAGTGTTTTGTATTTGTTTGGAACAGTAATATAAATTTCTTGAGACATCTTTTGATTTGGAGTATCTAAGGTTGGAAACCAAATAGAATTTGCTTGCGTTTCTCCTTGTGTCCAAATTTGAGTCGGTTTATTTTTGTCAATTCCATCAGTATTTATAAAATACAAACCTTTTGCATCCGTTATAAGTTGAGTGGTTTTATCTTTTGCTTTTTCTGGCTGTGCTGTATATTTAATATAAACTGTAAATTCTTCGTTTTTTTGATAAGTTTTAGGTAAATTTATAATAAGGTCATATTCATTATAATTATATTCAAGTTTAATGTTATTCATTTTTACTTCATGAATAATCATTGCATTTGCGTCATAAATAATTGTATTGCTATTGTAAAAATGTGGTTTAGCGGTTATCCAAGCTTCACCATTCATTGTTTTTTGAGAAAAGTTAAAATCAACTTTTAACTTGGTATGTATTAAATCGTGAACCTTCTCTTGTTCTCCATGGTAACTATTCTGAGCTAAATTTGCATAACTTATCAGTAATAAACAAAAAGTTATTAATTTTTTAAACATCATAAACTTCATTTCTTTCGGCTTCAAAAATAGTAAATATGAACATAGCAGCTGTTAATGAGCAGTTAAATTCAAAAAACATACCAAAAGCAAATAAAAAAACTGCAATTCCTGAAGAAATTGCAGCTTTTTTAATTTATAATTTACTTTTTTAGATTCCGCTAAAACCTTTCATGATATTTTGCAGAGCGTCACTATTTTCATCCATTTTCACACTATTCATCATTTCTATAATTTTTGCAGGATTCATATTTTCTCCTAAAAGTCTGGCTACTCCTACTCCATTTTTATCACCATAACCAAAAGCAATTACTTCGTTTATGGCATCTGTATTTCCGGTATAATAAACTTTAATATTCATCCCTTTTGCTTTCATAGACATCAAACTTTTATAGTTATCATTGTCTGTAAATATATTTTTTAGTTTGGCTTTTTCTGTTTTATAAGCTTCTAAATTATCTGCTGTTTTTGGAAAAAAAGCAATATTTATTTTTTTAATACTTTTCATAGTTTCTTTAACATCATCAGAAACATCCGCTTTAGCGGATAAAACAGAACTTATTGGTAAATCTCCAGTATAAAAACCTTCCTTACCACTAGTATCTACTAAATAACTTTGTAATGATTTTTCATTTTTACAAGAGCTGGCAAAAAAGACTATAAAAACTAGAGCACAAATTTTGGTTAATTTTTTCATTTTTAATTTTATTTAAAAGTCAGATTTAAAGTATAAATCTGACTTTTTGAATTATTACCTATTTTCTTTTACAATCTTGTCTGTAAATTCAGACATTTTATTAATATCTATACTTCCTGTCAAGGACATTACCATAGCTTCAGACATTCCTTTAGTTTTTTTGTCTATGCCTTTTACAAACATTAATACTTCACTTACATAATCTTTATTACTTGTAGATTTTACGTAAATTTTAACACGAGATTCATCTTCTTTGATACGAACTAACTCCGTTAATTTAGATTTTTTAATTGATGTATTTACCATTTTTTCCATTTTAGTGGCTATGGTTATATCATCTGTTGAAAACATTTTAAATTCATTTAAATCATTA
>CAJWAC010000049.1 GCA_913020555.1 uncultured Polaribacter sp.
TGTTCAATTAAGCTGCTGACTTGATTGATCGAGTTTTCGATACCCTTTAAAGCTTCTCCGGTTTTAGTTGCTTCGGCTTCGCTTTCATTGGCTTGTTCACAGGACGTAGTCATGGCCAAAACAGCTTTTTCAGCGACCTGTTGTAAGCTTGAAATAGTATTCTCGATTTCATTAGTAGACTCTTGAGTTCGAGTTGCCAAGGTACGAACTTCGTCGGCTACTACGGCAAAGCCTCTTCCTTGCTCACCGGCACGGGCGGCTTCAATGGCAGCGTTCAGAGCCAATAAATTTGTTTGTTCGGCAATGGCTTTAATCACATCGATGACCGTACTAATCGAGGCGGCTTGTTGCGCCAGCTGTTCTATTTCATCTCCGGCATTACGCACATTATTGGCCAAGGTACGAATAACTTCTGCCGATGAGTGAGAGTGGCTAGCACCTAAAGAGGCTTGTTGTTGAGATTCATGCATTCTGGTCGCTGCACTCTCACAATGTGAAGATACTTCTTGGGCAGTTGCCGCTAATTCTGTGGCTGCTGTAGAAATAATAGCGACACGATTTTTTTGTTCTTCCCCTAATTTATTAACTTCTCCGGATACATCGAGTAGAACTTTTGAAGAGTGGGATAGGGTTCCGGAGTGGTCTCGGACTTTTGAGACAACGTTTCTTAGTTGCGAATAAGACGACTGTAGCGCATCAACCGTATTACCTAGTTCATCTTTGCTATTCGAATAATAGTCTTGATTTAATTTTCCAGCTTCTAAGTCCGCAGCCATTCGTTGTGTCATTCCCGCATTCTGGTCCACTGTGATTTTTAAACAAATAAATAAATAACAGCTAATTAAAAACAGTAGGGCGAATACGGATAAGGAAATAATCATTGAGTTTACCATGTCAGTCTCATTGCTCATGAGCTCATCTTGATAGATTTTATCTTTTTCATAAAGGAAATCTCCTTGAATTCATTTTTAATTGTGTTATGTGAAATTAATCTTTCACTAACCTTTAATGCCTTTGATAGTTGTGTAACTCCATTTAAATAATATGTTACACTATGTTTGTTCTTATAGTGAAAAACCATATTTATAGCCAGTATGGGTATCAATAAAAGTCCGAAAGATGGATGGTAAAAAAGTAATAGTAAAGAAATAATTGCTAAAATGGTTAGAGCTCTTATTAAACCTAAATATTTTGGTTTTTCTAATGGTTTATCATTTATCAATGTTTCTAGATAATAAGCATTGTTATTGTTTAATTTAGAAAGTTCTAGTTGACAATTAATGCTTAAGGTTTTATCTTTTTGAAAAATAGTAACGAGTTCATCAAATTTTAATAACTCTTTTACAGAACCAATAGTTCTTAATTTAAAATATAAATATTGTTGCCCAATTTTAGATGAAGTATGATCTATAAATTTAAAAACATCATCAATATCAAAATCTATTTTATTTTTTTCTGATATGATATGATAGGCTTCCTCTTTTTGTGTGTTATTTTTAAAATACTTGTCAATTACAAAAAAATTGAAATATTTTTTCTTTTTAGGTTGACCCCAATTTTGATACAATTGAGCTTTGAATTTCTTTAATTTCTTTTTTTTGATTTGAGTACTGATCAAAAACCAGATAATTGCAATAAAAGCAATTCCTAAAAAGTAATTCATATTTTAGTTTATATGTTGATTTGATTATTGATACTATATTGGTAGGAAGATCTTATATATTGTTACAGATCTAACTCAAAAGTTTGTCTTAATTTATCTAAAAGGGGATTCATTTCTTTTAGTTTATTAAATTTTTCTTGGGGTGTATACGCAAACTTTTTTTCAATAGTTTCATTTAAAGTAACCAAAATTTCTATTCCGTAGTTATTTAATTTTTCTCTTAAAAAACTTAATAATTTAGGTCTTCCTTTTTGAAATTGATCTTGCATTAATTTATTTGGAACTACGAATGAGATTTTAGAAGTTTCTTGCAATTTTGGTAAATCCGTACCCACAATAGAGGCCATACTTCTTTCTCCCTTATTATTTAATAAAGTAACATATTCTTTCCAGGAATCTTGCAATTGTTGTTCTGTAAAAACATCTTTTGGATGATTGTCAAAATTTTCTTCAAAATCTGCTTTTTTTACTTCTTTTTTTTGATGAATACTTTTTAATGTAAGCGAGGAGTTTCTTTTTTTAGCAAATTTTAAAATGGGTTTTTCCATTCTAGCATTTACTAATCTTTCCTTTTCAGGTTTCTTAGTTTGAGATATATTCTCCACTCTTTTTTGCACTTGCTTTGTTGCAGGAGCAAGAGTTTGAAAGAATGTTGCCGGAATTATGTAGTTAGCTGGCTTTTTTTTTTCTCCATCAAAAGTGATAGAGGCAATCTGCATTAAGGTTAATTCTACCAGCAATCGCTGATTTTTACTAGCTCTATAATTCAAATCACAATCATTGGCTTTTTGTATGGATTGCATCAAAAAAGGAATACTAGCCTTAACAGCTTGTTCTAAATACTTCTTTTTAGTAGTATCTCCAACTTCTAATAAATCTATAGTAATTTTATCTTTAGCCACTAATAGGTCTCTAAAATGACTTGCTAAACCATTGATAAAATGGTGCCCTTCAAATCCTTTTCCTAAAATAACATTGAAACTATTTAAAACTTCTGGAATTTTATTACCCAATAATAAATCTGTCATATTAAAATACGTTTCGTAATCCAATACATTTAGATTTTCTGTAACAGCTACTCTTGTCAAATTTTTACCAGAAAAACTTACAACTCTATCAAAAATAGATAGTGCGTCACGCATTGCGCCATCGGCTTTTTGAGCTATAATATGCAAGGCATCGTCTTCCGCAGTAATATTTTCACTTTTACAAATTACTTTCAGATAATTTTTGGCATCTAAAACACCTATTCTTTTAAAATCGAAAATTTGACATCGAGATAAAATCGTCGGAATAATTTTGTGTTTTTCTGTAGTGGCTAAAATAAAAATAGCGTGAGCAGGTGGTTCTTCTAGCGTTTTTAAAAATGCATTAAAAGCAGCCTGAGAAAGCATGTGAACTTCATCAATAATATATACTTTATATTTCCCTGTTTGAGGAGGAATACGCACTTGGTCTGTTAAACTCCTAATATCATCTACAGAATTATTGGAAGCTGCATCTAATTCAAAAATATTAAAAGCAAAATCTTCATCATCAGTAATTTCTAAATCTTGTTGATTGATTTTTTTTGCTAGTATTCTTGCACACGATGTTTTGCCTACTCCTCTAGGACCAGTAAATAATAAAGCTTGTGCTAAATGGTTATTTTTTATAGCGTTTTCTAGCGTATTTGTTATGGCTTGTTGTCCAACAACATCCTCAAAATTTTGAGGTCTGTATTTACGCGCCGATACTATAAAATGCTCCATTTTTTATTAAATTGCTTCACAAAAGTAAGGTTCTATTTGGGTTTCTACAACATCAATTCTTAACAAAATGCTAAAGTTGTAAACATCTGTAAAAACATTAGTAATTTAGCGACTGTTAAAATATTCAAGAATTTAATAAATTGAAATTGTTGAATTTTGTGCTGAAATTTAATTAGAATTTTTTAATAAGAAACTTAATTTTATAAAACCAATACTAAATATGAAATTTACAAAAAACGTATTAATCTTTTTCTTTTCTATGTCTTTATTATCTTGTTTGGCATTCTCTAAGCAAGAAGATGAAAAAACGTCTTTAAATAAAAAAGCTAAAACAATTTATAAACCGAATCAAGAAACAGAAGTTGCTTATTTTGCGAGTGGTTGTTTTTGGTGTGTAGAAGCTATTTTTGAAAGTGTAATTGGGGTTGAGGAAGCTGTTTCTGGTTATGCAGGTGGTAGAACTCCAAACCCAACATATCAATCTATTGGAACAGGTAAAACAGGGCATGCTGAAACTGTAGCTGTGTATTATAATCCTAACAAAGTGAGTTTTGAAACTTTAGTTACAGTGTTTTTTGGATCTCACAACCCAACAACTAAAAATGGCCAACATCCTGATTATGGAACGCAATATAGATCTATCGCTTTTTATAATTCAGATGCTGAAAAACAGATTATTTTAAATAAAATTGAACAGCTAAATAGAGATATTTATGATGGTAAAATTGCTACGGAAGTAACCAAGCATACTAAATTTTTTAAGGCAGAGGATTATCATCAAGATTTTGAAAAAAGAAACCCTAATCAGGGATACGTAAAGGCAGTTTCTATCCCTAGATTAAATCGATTTAAAAGTAAGTTTCCTGAATTATTGAAAAAAGAATAAGAGGATTAGATTTTTGAAAGAGTTTTAAAAATTTATTTATTTTCGTAGTGAACCTATTGAAGAATGAATTTAAATTATCCGATTACATACATAAATGGAATTAGTGCAAATAGAGCTGCACTTTTGTTTTCGGAACTAGGGATAAAGACATGCAACGATTTATTAAACTTTTTCCCATTTAGATATATTGATAAAACTCAATTTTATAAAATTAAAGACTTAAAACCGAATTCTTCTGAAGTACAAATTGTTGGAAAAATTACAAGTATTAAGTCTGTTGCTCAAAAAAGAGGAAGTCGTTTAGTAGCTAAGTTACAAGATAGTTCTGGTACAGTTGAATTAGTATGGTTTAAAGGGCAAAAATGGATTAAAGATTCCTTAAAAATTAATGAACCTTATGTAGCTTATGGAAAACTGAATTATTATAATGGTAGTTTTAGTATGCCACACCCAGAATTAGAATTGGCAACAGCATATGAAAAAAAGTTGCAAACTAAAATGCAACCAGTTTATCCATCTACCGAAAAATTGACAAACGTTGGTGTTTCTAATAAATTGATAAGAACTTATATTCAGAATTTACTACAACAATTTTATGATGGAATTCAAGAGAATTTATCACTAAAAATTATTGATGACTTTAAGTTAATGCATAAACGAGATGCATTGCTAAATATACACTTTCCAAAAAATCAAGAAAATTTAACCAAAGCAGAATATCGATTAAAGTTTGAAGAATTATTCTTTATTCAATTACAATTAGTAAGAAAAAAGCTTATCAACAAAACGAAAATTAAGGGATTTGTTTTTGAAAAAGTAGGAGCATTATTTAATGATTTTTATAAAGATAAATTACCTTTTGATCTTACAAACGCACAAAAAAGAGTTCTCAAAGAAGTTAGAAAAGATGTTGCTTCTGGTGCGCATATGAATCGTTTATTACAAGGTGATGTGGGCTCTGGAAAAACTATTGTAGCTTTATTAACGATGTTATTAGCCTTAGATAATAACTTTCAAGCTACAATTATGGCTCCTACAGAAATTTTAGCAAATCAACATTTTGTTTCTGTTTCAGAATTAGTGGATGGATTAAATATAAAAGTAGCTATTTTAACAGGTTCTGTAAAAACTAAAAAACGTAGAGAAATTCACGAAGGTTTAGAAGATGGCTCTTTACATATTTTGATTGGTACGCACGCTTTATTAGAAGATAAAGTAAAATTCAAAAATTTAGGAATAGCAATTATTGATGAGCAACATAGGTTTGGAGTAAAACAAAGAGCAAAACTTTGGTCTAAAAACAAGCTTCCTCCTCATATTTTGGTAATGACAGCCACGCCAATTCCAAGAACTTTGGCAATGTCAGTTTATGGAGATTTAGATATTTCTGTGATAGATGAATTACCACCAGGAAGAAAACAGGTAAAAACTGTGCACAGATTTGATAGCAATAGACTGTCTGTCTTTAAATTTATGAAAGACCAAATCGCTCAAGGAAGACAAATTTATGTAGTTTATCCCTTAATTCAGGAGTCTGAAGCAATGGATTATAAAGATTTAATGGATGGTTACGAAAGTATTTCGCGTGAATTTTTATCTCCAAATTATCAAATTAGTATTGTTCATGGAAAGATGAAGCCTGCAGATAAAGAGTTTGAAATGCAGCGCTTTGTAAAAGGAGAAACTCAAATTATGGTAGCTACAACTGTAATTGAAGTTGGCGTAAATGTGCCTAATGCAAGCGTTATGGTTATTGAAAGTTCTGAGCGTTTTGGTCTTTCTCAATTGCACCAATTAAGAGGAAGAGTTGGTAGAGGAGCAGACCAAAGTTATTGTATTTTATTATCGAGTTTTAAATTATCTGCTGAAGCTAAAACAAGACTGAAAACAATGGTTGAAACTACAGATGGTTTTAAAATTGCTGAAGTGGATTTAAAATTACGTGGACCGGGTAATATCATGGGAACGCAACAAAGTGGAGTTTTAAATCTTAAAATTGCTGATGTTGTTAAAGATTCTCAAATATTGGTGAATGCCAGGAATACAGCCATTGAAGTTTTACAAGAAGATCCAAATCTTTCAAAAGTTGAAAATGTACCAATAAGCCAAGCTTTTGTTAAAATGAGCAAATCATCTAAAATATGGAGTAATATAAGTTAGGTGTCTTATATTTAATTTATTTGGTTTAATGTCTTCTGAGATTTTTATGTTTTTATCAGTGGTTTAATATCTATAAAACCTCAAAATTATTATGTAAGTAATTTTTCTTTTTTATCATTTTGTGAATTATTCTTTTGTAAAAATCATACAATGTTGAATGGGTAAATTTTTTATATTTTCTTTAAGTATAAAACCTACAGTAGCTAATTCTTTAACCGCTTGTTTCTCACTCATTTTATGTATTTTTTTTATAGGAATTGATTCATCTTCCAAACGATACTCAATCAAAAATAATTGTCCATTTTTTTTTAATGCTTTTTTTACACATTCCAAGATTTCCTTTGGATAGTTAAATTCATGGTATACATCTACCATCAAAATTTTATCAAATTTATTTTCAGGTAAATTTGTAGTTTTTTCATCACCTAAAATTAACTCGATATTTTTATGTTCTTCATATTTTTTATTGAATTCTATAGCGAGTAACATTTCAGGTTGAATATCTACAGCATATATTTTCCCTTTCTTTGCTAATTCAGCCATTTTAAAGACATGATAACCAGAACCAGCCCCAATATCTGCAATAATATCAGTCTGCTTAATTTTCATGTTTTTTATAAGTTTAGAAGTGTTTTCTTCTTTTTCACGAGTAGAACGTTCTAACCAATTAATACCTTCATAACCCATGACATAAGCAATTTCACGACCTAAAAACCACTTTCCAATTCCGTTAAAATCTCCTTTTTTAAAACTGTACGTTTCTTTTGATTGCATTTTTTCTTGAGAGAAAAATTGTGAAAAGTATAGCATAAAGAACACTATAAAAAATATTTTTTTCATTTTATAAAATTAATTATATTTAATGGTAATCAGTATAAGCATGTTATAAATTTAGCAAACGTTTTGCTGCATTAAAAGGGGTAGTTTCTCCTTTCTCTAAATTAGAAATCTCCTTTTCTAAGGCTGTTTTTAAATTGGGTCTATTAAAGAAATTTGTTTTCAATTGTTGCTCAATTGTAGATAGTAACCAAAATTTGTTTTGTTCGTTTCTTTTTTTATTAAAATATTGGTTACTCTTTGTAAGACTAAAATATTGAAGTATCATTTCGTATATTTTATCAATTCCAATATTTCTCAATGCACTTGCAGTTAAAACTTTTGGCTGCCAATTACTTTCTTTTAAAGGATATAAATGAAGTGCTCTATTAAATTCAACCTTTGCAATTTTTGCATTTTTTTTGTTTTCTCCATCCGCTTTGTTAATTACAATTGCATCAGCCATTTCTATAATTCCACGCTTTATACCTTGTAACTCATCACCGGCGCCGGCCAATTTTAAAAGTAAAAAGAAATCTACCATAGAATGGACTAAAGTTTCAGATTGCCCAACTCCAACAGTTTCAACTAAAATGGTATCAAAACCAGCAGCTTCGCAAAGAATAATACTTTCACGAGTTTTCTGAGCAACACCGCCTAAAGAAGTTCCTGAAGGTGAGGGTCTTATAAATGCATTTTTATCAGTAACTAATTGCTCCATTCTTGTTTTATCACCTAGAATAGACCCTTTGTTTACAGAGCTACTTGGGTCTATAGCTAAAACCGCTACTTTTTTTCCTTGAGCAGTTAAATGTTTTCCAAAAGCTTCAATAAAAGTACTTTTACCAACGCCTGGAACACCTGTAATTCCTATTCTGATTGACTTATTTGCATAGGGTAAACAAGCTTCTAAGATTTTGTTAGCTTTTTCCTGGTGTTTTGCATTTGTGCTCTCAACCAGTGTGATTGCTCTACTTAAAAAAGAAATATTTCCTGTAATTATTTTAGAAATAAATTCTTCTACAGAGTTTTTTTTTGCTCTATTTTTTTTAATAATTTCAGCGCTAAAAGAGCTCGTTGTTTTTGGTTGCGAAACACCTTTTTTTTCTTGTAATGCAGTGGGTTTTTTATCCATTTTGTATTTCAATACGTAAATTTAAAGATAATTAATTTATAATTTTTGCAACATAGTTAAAAATATTTCGTCTTTAGTGTAAGAAGTTTTTAATGAGAACAATTAAGCAATTACATCAACCAATCATAGACCAATGTAAAAACAATAGTGCAAAAGCACAGATGCAATTGTATAATTTGTATAGCAAGGCGATGTTTTTAGTGGCTTTAAGATATGTAAAAGATAAATTTATTGCAGAAGATGTAATGCAAGATGCTTTTATAAAAGGATTTAAAAATATACACAAATATAACAATGAAGTTGCTTTTGGCGCTTGGTTAAAAAGAATTGTAATTAATCAAAGTATAGATGAAATTAAAAAGAAGAAGTTAGAATTAATTGCACTTAATGAAGAGGTTTTTAAGATAGAAAATGAAAATGATTGGCAAATAGAAAGCACAAGCTCTATAGATGAAATTGTATTTATTATTAATCAGTTAAAGGAAAAGTATAGGTTAGTTTTATCTCTTTATTTGTTGGAAGGTTACGATCATCAAGAAATTGCAACAATATTAAATATTACAGAAAACACTTCAAGAACCCACTTATTAAGAGGAAAAAAAATATTGAAAGAACAACTTAAGAATAAAAGTTATGCAAATGGATATTAAAGATTTGTTAAAAGATTATAAACCTAATAATGTAGAATTATCAAATAATCATTTAAATAAGTTTGAAACTTTGCTACAAAAAGAAATACATGGAGTAAGACCAAAAGTGAGGGTTTATAAATGGTTATCTATTGCAGCTTCAATTTTATTAGTAATTGGTTTAGGAATTCAGTTTTATCCATCAAGTAATTTTAACAATATAAAAGAAACCAAAATAAGTTCAGTTAAAAAAGAAATTACTTTAGGTAATATTTCTCCAGATCTTCAAACCATAGAAACCTTCTATACAAAAAGTATAAATTTAGAAATTAGTCGTTTAGACCTGTCAGAAGATAATAAAGATATTGTAGATGGATATCTTTTAAAAATAGCAGAATTAACCAAAGAATACAAATCATTAACTAAAGAGCTCAATACAAAAGGGGTTAATGGTTCTACTATAGATGCATTGATACGTAATTTACAATTGCGCTTACAGCTGTTACAACGTTTGAAAAAACAATTAAAACAACTTAAAAATTTAAATACAAATAATAATGAAATACAAGTCATATAAATACCTCATAATTTTTATTGCTTTCGGTTTTATGGAAGCAACAGTTGCGCAAAATTTTAAAAAGAAATTCTCAGAGAATTTTAAGACCAATAAAGATGTAGAAATTCATATAAATGCTTCTCATACAGATGTTAATGTTACTACTTGGAATAAAAATGAAGTTCAGGTAAATGCAATAATTGAAGTTGAAGGAGTTGATAAAGACATTGCTGAAAAGTATTTTGAAAATTGGGAATTTGAGGCATTAGGTAATAAGCGTAAAGTGGAAATTAAATCAAAAGTTAGTAATAGTTTTAAACTTGAAAATGATTTTGTTTTTTTTGATAATATGGACTTTGATTTTGATGTTTCAAAAATTGATTTATCAGGAATAGAGGATATTGTAATGCCAGATTTAGACCTAGATTTAGACTTTGATTTTCTAAAAGATCTTCAAGATTTAGATGAAATGGTTGAGAAAGATGGTAGATATCAATTTCATTGGAAAGATGATAAACATGATATCAAAATAAACTCTAAAAAAGAATGGGAATTATTCAAAAAGACTAAAGAATATGAAGAGTTAAAAGAAAAATTGAAGTTTGATAAAAAGAAAATGAGAATTCAGTTTGCAAAGTCTCAGATTAAAATTAAAAAAGCATTAAAAGATGCAAAAATTAAAGTTCAAAAAATAGATAAAGAAGAGCTTAAAGAAAAGTTAACTAAAGCAAAAAAAACTTTAAATAAATTAGATTTTTACTATTTATCAAACTCAAATGAGTTAAAAATAAATGGTAAAAAAGTAAAAGTAAAAAAACGCATAGAAATTAAAGTTCCAAAAGGGGCAACCTTCAATTTAAATACACGTCATTGTAAAGTAAAGTTACCAAATACTGTAGCATTTGGGAAGGTAAATTATGGTTCTTTTGATGCAGAAAATTTAAATGGAGGTGAGTTAGTTATTAATTATTCACCAGTATCAATCAACAATCTAAATACATGTACTTTATTTTTAAATAATGTAACAGATGCTAATATAGCATCTGTTACAAATACAAAAATGTCTTACAATTCATCTGATGTAAAAATCTTGAAGATTAATGAAAATGTAAGCTTAAGTGATCAGTTTGGTGAATTGTTTATAAAAAGTTTCAATCCAAATTTTGGAGATTTTGTCTTAAATTTGAGTCAATCCAATGCAACATTAATATTCGGGAAAATTCCTTCTAAGTTTGATTACAATGTAAATCGGGTAAAACTCAATAATGAAAGATCTAAATTTTCTAAAGAAAATAAAAAGTCAAATAATTTGGTTACAATTAATGGGGAATACAGTAATATAATAATAAAATAAAGAAAACTTCTAACAAATTCCATTTCGTTATTCTTCTTAAAGTGCCTATCTTTATCCCTTTTTAATAGTCACTTATTTAATGGAACGCTACAAAGAAAATCAACTTAAAATATACAATTCCTTATCAGGACAAAAAGAAATATTTAACCCTATAAATAACGGTCATGTAGGTATGTACGTCTGTGGCCCAACTGTGTATAGCAATGTACATTTAGGAAACGTTAGAACTTTTATGTCTTTTGATGTTATTTTTAGATACTTAAAACATTTAGATTATAAAGTACGCTATGTTCGTAACATCACAGATGCTGGGCACTTAGAAAATGATGCTGATGAAGGTGAAGATAAAATAGCTAAAAAAGCACGTTTAGAACAAATAGAGCCTATGGAAGTGGTTCAGCGCTATACAGTTGATTTTCATAACGTATTAAACAATCTAAATTTTCTTCCACCAAGTATTGAGCCCACTGCAACAGGTCATCTTATTGAACAAATAGAAATCATTAAAATGATTATTGAAAATGGTTTTGCATATGAAGTTAATGGCTCTGTTTATTTTGATGTCCATAAATATAATGAAACCAATGAATATGGTATTTTAAGTAAAAGAAAATTAGAAGATTTAATAAATAATACAAGAGAATTACAAGGACAAAGTGATAAAAAAAATCCTCAGGATTTTGCTTTATGGAAAAATGCAGATGCTAAACATATTATGAAATGGCCTTCTCCTTGGGGAGTAGGATTTCCTGGTTGGCACATTGAGTGTACAGCAATGAGTACAAAATATTTAGGAGAACAGTTTGATATTCATGGAGGAGGAATTGACTTAAAATTTCCTCATCACGAAAGTGAAATTGCTCAAAATATTGCGGCTAGAGGCATAGCTCCTGTAAATTATTGGATACATACCAATATGTTAGAAATGAATGGTCAAAGAATGGCTAAATCTACAGGTAATATTATTAATCCAAATGAATTATTATCGGGAGATAATGATAAAATGAGTAAAGCATATTCACCAAGTGTTATTCGTTTCTTTATGGCACAATCATCTTATAGAAGTGTTTTAGATTTAACAGATGCAGGGTTATTAGCCAGTGAAAAAGGATTCTATAAACTTATGGAAGCCATAAATTCTCTAAAATCAGTTAGCTTTGGAAATTCATCTACATTTGATGTGAAAGAGTGGAAACAGAAATGTTATAATGCTATGAATGATGATTTTAACACGCCTATTTTAATAGCACATTTGTTTGAAGGTGTTAAAGTAATTAATCAAATAAAAGAAGGCAAAGCATCTTTAACTTCAGAAGATTTAGAAACTTTAAAAACAACAATGAATAGCTTTGTATTTGATGTTTTAGGGTTGATGAATGAAGCAGCTCAAAACAACTCAGAAAAAATAAATGGAGTAGTAGAGTTGTTAATAAAGTTAAGAAAGGAAGCAAGAGAAAATAAAGATTGGGCATTATCTGATCAAATTAGAGACGAGTTAGTTGAAATTGGGATTCAACTAAAAGATGGCAAAGAAGGCACAACTTTTTCAATTAACTAGGTTTGAAGAAAATATTATCATATCCGTTTATTTTACTTGTACGTTTTTATCAAGTTGCAATATCACCTTTTACACCAGCAACTTGTAGATACAACCCAACTTGTTCTCATTACACTATAGAAGCTTTACAAAAACATGGTTTATTTTCAGGAGGCTGGTTGGCTTTAAAAAGAATATTTAGTTGTCATCCTTGGGGAGGAAGTGGTTATGATCCAGTTCCTGAAAAGAAAAAGTAGTACAATATGTTTTTAAGAATAGTGAATTAAAATGTTTTAAATTCAGATTGCTTTATTACATTCGCAAATACATAAAGAAGATTAAAAAATGAATTTTTTAGCAGTAGAGTGGGATCCATCATTAGGAATTGATTTAGGGTTTTTTGTAGTTCGTTGGTACAGCTTAATGTTTGTAGCAGCTTTTTTATTGGGTTTACATCTAATGAAAAAAATATACATAGAAGATAAAATTCCGTTAGAAAAATTAGATACTATTTTTATGTACGTTTTTATATCAATGCTCATTGGTATGCGCTTAGGAGATGTGTTTTTCTACAGCTGGTCTTACTATCAAAATCATTTATTAGAAATATTTTTACCAATAAAAGAAAGTGCTAATGATTCTTTATTTGGTTTAATTGATGGATGGAAGTTTACAGGTTTTACTGGTTTTGCAAGTCATGGAGCAGCAATTGCAATTCCAATAGCGATGTACTTTTATGCGAAAAAACATTTAAAAAAACCTTGGCTATTTATCTTAGATAGATTGGGAATTATGGTTGCTTTAGCTGGTTTTTTTATTAGAATGGGTAATTTTTTTAATTCTGAAATTTATGGTAAAGAAACAGGTTCTAATTTTGGAGTTATTTTTAAATCAGCAGGAGAAACCACAGCTAGACACCCAACACAACTTTATGAAGCATTCAGTTATCTAATACTTTTTTTTGCAATGTGGTATTTATATTGGAAAACAGATAAAAAGAAACAAATTGGCTTCCTTTTTGGTTTATTTACTGTCGTACTTTGGTCTTTACGATTCTTTATAGAATTTTTAAAAGAGCCCCAAGTTCAGCAAAGGGGAGAAGAATGGATTTTTAGTCCTTTAAATACAGGTCAAGTTTTAAGCATACCTTTAATTTTGTTAGGGATTTGGTTAATGTTTAGAAAAACAAAAATAACAGAATAATTAGAACAATGGAAAAACTAAAAGCACGTTGGGGCATAGAAAGTAACTGGGCAATTTTGGTTATTTTTATTGTGTTTGCAATTAACGGATCTTTTGCTGCTTGGGTGGCAAAACCAGTTACCGCTTTTTTTGGATTATCCCCAGAGGTATTATCTCCTTGGTTATATTATCCTTTGAGAATTATTTTGATTTTCCCTATTTATCAATTAACATTACCTATAGTAGGTTGGATTTTTGGTCAGTTTAAATTCTTTTGGGCGTTTGAGAAAAAATTTTTAAGAAGATTAGGTTTAGGATTTCTCTTTAAAGAAGAAAACTAAATATTTTTAGTAATATCTTTTTCTTCAGAAATATCTTTTTCTTTTTGAATCAAATAAGTATAAATCCACATTAATGTAAATGTTGGTAGAATATTTGAAAAGGGAATGATTTCTTCAATAAAACTAATAACACCTGCTATTTTACCCTTAGATCCTTTATACATTCTCGTCATTAAGTAACCTGAAATTGGCGCCCAAACAAAATCTAAAGGAATAATTGTAAAAAATCCAACAGCATCTAAAATAATACTGAAAATTAATTTCATATGTTTTTTTGTCATAATAAATGTTTTTCCAAAATTATTGCTTAAAAATATAAACTTTAATAAGAAATTGATAAGTTTGATGAAAGTAATAATTCAAAATGAATTTTAAACATTTTATTAGTAAAATAGATGATTATAAAATTGCGGCATTAGGTGGCATAAATGCTCAATTTAAAATGGCTCCTAAACTTCGATTAAAATATAACAAAGATATAATCAAAGCTAACAATCCAAGAAAAGCTTCAGTTCTGGCATTATTTTATCCAAATGAAAATAATGAAATGGTATTACTTTTAACCCAAAGAGCAAGTTATAATGGCACTCACTCAGCTCAAATAAGTTTTCCAGGAGGTAAAATTGAAAAAAATGACAAAAATTTAGAAGCAACTGCATTAAGAGAAGCTTTTGAAGAGGTTGGCGTTTTGCCATCAATTGTAAAAATAGTTAAAGAACTTACAGATGTTTATATACCTCCAAGTAATTTTTTAGTAACTCCTTTTATTGGTTTTTTAAATAAAAGACCTAATCTAAAACCCAATCATGAGGTAGCAAAAATTATAGAAATTACTGTGAATGATTTATTAAATGATGATAATTTAACGGTAGTTAATTTAACCACATCTTACATGAAAAATACAGATGTTCCGTGTTTTAAGATTGACAACCATATTATTTGGGGAGCAACAGGAATGATGCTTTCAGAAATTAAAGAACTCTTGTTACAGTAAAATCCCTAATTCTTTTGTAGTTTTGTTTGTTAACCAAAATAAAAAATAGAGTAAATGCCCTTATTTAAAAGAAATGTTTTTAACCATTACCTTTTTATTAAAAAATGGATTATACGCATCTTTGGTGTAATTTCACATGGGCGTTATCGTAAATTTAATAGTTTACAAATTGAAGGTTCTGAGATTCTTAGAAACTTACCTGAAAAAAATGTTTTATTTATTTCAAATCACCAGACTTATTTTGCAGATGTAGCAGCTATGTTTCATGTATTTAATGCGGCACTTAGTGGTAGAGACGATAATATTAGGAATGTAGGATATATTTGGAATCCAAAATTGAATATATATTTTGTTGCAGCAGGCGAAACAATGCGTGCTGGATTTTTACCAAAGTTATTTGCATATGCAGGTTCTGTTTCTATTGATAGAACATGGAGAAGCGCAGGAAAAAATGTGAATAGACAAGTAAAAAATTCTGATATTTCTAATATTGGTAAAGCTATAGATGATGGATGGGTTATTACTTTTCCTCAAGGCACTACAACCCCATTTAAACCAATAAGAAGAGGCACAGCACATATAATAAAAACCTATAAGCCAACTGTAGTTCCCATAGTTATTGATGGTTTTAGACGTTCTTTTGATAAAAAAGGTTTGGGAATTAAAAGGAAAAATGTGTTACAATCAATGGTTATAAAAGAGCCTTTGGAAATTGATTATGAAAATGAAGAAATTGAAAACATTGTTACCAAAATTGAATATGCTATTGAGCAACATCCTTCATTCTTAAAAGTACTCTCACCTAAAGAAGCTCAAGATTATATTAAAGAAGAGGAAAAATTGAACAAAAAACGGGAGTTTTGGAGTTCTTAAGATAACTATTTCTTAGTCAATAAATTCTTAAATTAATGCATTTTGATTTCAAAAAGAAATCGAATTTATCTCTTAACAATTAATTTAATATTCATTAAAATCAATAGACATCGTATTTTAAATTAGGTTAAAGTGTTTATATGTAAATGATTAGGTGTAAAATTAACGATTAGGAATCATTATTGAAACTTTTCAAATCATTAAGAAATTTAAATAAGGTTTACTTTTGATAGGTGATATTTAAAAACATCAAAAAAAGTAAGAAAAATGGCAAAAACATTATTTGACAAAGTTTGGGATTCTCATGTGGTACGTTCTGTAAAAGACGGACCTGATGTGTTTTTTATAGACCGTCATTTTATTCATGAAGTTACAAGTCCAGTAGCTTTTTTAGGGTTAGAAAGTAGAGGAAATAATGTAATATATCCTGAGCGCACATTCGCAACTGCAGACCATAATACACCAACTATAAATCAACATTTACCAGTAGCAGATCCCTTATCTGCCAATCAATTAAACGCATTAGAAAGCAATGCTGCTAAATACGGAATCTCACATTGGGGTTTAGGTGATAAAAATAATGGAATAGTGCACGTTGTCGGTCCAGAAAATGGAATAACACTTCCAGGTGCAACTATCGTTTGTGGAGATTCTCACACATCAACCCACGGAGCTTTTGGAGCTATTGCTTTTGGTATTGGTACTTCTGAAGTAGAAATGGTTTTGTCAACTCAATGTATTATGCAGCCAAAACCAAAGAAAATGCGTATCAACGTAAATGGAAGTCTAGGCTTAGGGGTTACTCCTAAAGATGTTGCTTTATATATCATAGCACAACAAACTACTTCTGGGGCAACTGGATATTTTGTAGAGTATGCAGGTGATGTTTTTGCAGATATGACAATGGAGGGACGAATGACCGTTTGTAATTTATCTATAGAAATGGGAGCAAGAGGTGGAATGATTGCTCCAGATAATAAAACTTATGAATATATAAAAGGACGATCTCAAACTCCAAAAGGAGAAGATTGGGATAAAGCAATGACCTATTGGGAAACGCTTTACACGGAGGAAGGAGCAAAATTTGATGTAGAGTTTAATTACGATGCAGCAGATATTGAACCAATGATTACTTATGGTACAAACCCAGGAATGGGAATTGGAGTTACGAAATCTATACCTATTGCAGCAAATGTAGATGGGGGAGTAGAAACTTATAAAAAATCATTGGGTTACATGTCTTTTAATGAGGGAGATTCCATGATTGGTAAAGAAATAGACTTTGTGTTTTTAGGTTCTTGCACAAATGGTAGAATTGAAGATTTTAGAGCATTTTGTTCGATTATAGAAGGACGAAAAAAAGCGGATAATGTTACTGCTTGGTTAGTTCCAGGATCTCATAAAGTAGTGCATCAAATCGAGGCTGAAGG
>CAJWAC010000050.1 GCA_913020555.1 uncultured Polaribacter sp.
CCAGAAATCACTCAATAACTTACTTTTTATTTTTATATGTTTTACATACTTTGTGTCTTCTGGTTCTTTAATTGGTGGGATTTTCTGATCTAATTTTATGGAGAAAGAAGGAAGTTCTCCATTTTTAATACTAATTTTTTGAGGAGTTGAATATAAATTTCCTGGAGCTTGGTTCCATTTTTGACCTTCACCTCTATCCATAGGTAATTTCACTACTTTACCATCTGCTCTGTTAAAAGTTTCATACTTATGAAATACGACTTGAACAAAAAAGTTACCTGAAGGTAATTCTTTAAAACTATTAATTGGGTATCCAAATGCAAACATATCAAAACTTACTGGTTCTTCTGGGTTCCAATTCTCAATATCCATCCCAAATGCTTGACAAGTTTCAGAATTGTCTGTGAGTTGAAATCTTGGTTCTTTTTCATTTTGTTTAGAAATTAAAATAATTAATCTTCCATCTAAAGCTTTTTTGTAATGTTCTTTTGAAAATTGGAGTTGAATGCTTAAGGGACTATCAGAGTTTGAACAAGAAATAAAGTAAGAGGAAATAAGTAAACTCATTAATAATAGTAAACCTGTACTTAATTTATTTAATTTTTTCATGCTATGTTGGTTTAGATGTATATTCGATTTCTTTATTAAATACCCAATACCATAATTAGATTGAGCGTTTCAATTCATTGTAAGGCTACAAGTTAAACTAATTTTGAAGAATTTTTTTGAGAAAGTCAATAAAAAAAATCTCTTGAATTCGGAAAGAGGTTAATTATCTGTCTATTATGATGTTTTTTAAAAAATTGCTTCTACAATTATTTTTAATAGGTATTTGTTTAGAAGTAATTCTGAGAATTACATGTGTTGATTTTTTTGTAAAGGAAGTTCAAAGAAGTCTAGTTTTGGATTACTTTGTTTATCAGCTATGCCAAATTAAATTTTGATTTAGCATAGGTTTTATAGCAGCCTTTTTAACCTATTTAAAATATTCTAAATTATTTATTTTTAACTCCAATTATTTTTGGAAAATTATGCGATTCTTTGAGTAAACTCTTATCAGGTCCATAAATGCGTAAAACAGTGTAGAAAGGTCCGTCAGGAGTTGGTAACCAATTACCTTCTTTATCTTTACTGGGAGAATCTTTCTGAAAGTAAATGGTTATGGAACCGTCCTTATCCTTTTTCAGGGATTCAGTTTGGCTTCCAATGCTGTATCTATTTATGGAGTTTTCAACTAAAAATCGATTTGGAAGATCATACATTGTAAAAGACCAAAAATAATTTGATTTGGGCAATTCATCTTCAGAGAAAGTGATTGAATAGTTGTTTTTGCTACCATTAAGTAATTCACCATTAATGTCCCTTTGAAAACTAGGATATATAGCTTGGGATGGATAATTTCCAAATTGCCCAACAATCACTCCCACAGTTCTATTTAAATAGTCTTCACCTATGACTTTCCTTGTATTAAATAGTTTTTTAGCATCATTGGTAATGGCTATCTGCTGATCAATTTCTCTTTGCGCTTCTTCTATACCTGAATTAATAGCGTTTATAAATGAAATATCCATTTTATTCGGTTGCCAATCCTTTCCTGCTTCAACCCCAATTTTTTTCGCATTTTCAAGGATCCTCTTGTCTGCTTTATTAGGGATAGTGTAGGTTAGCATAAAATTTGCGTACTTAAAGAAATTAATATTTTTTAAGTCATTTATATCGTAGCTTATCCAATTTATATCTTCTGATAATCTCGTGGGCTCTGATCCTGTAAAAGAACTCAAAGGCTGCAAAACATATCCGTTTTGTATGGATTGCATAGCTGGAATATCGTCTTGACCATTTACTCCAGTTCTAGTTAATGTTCCAATAAATTGAGATTCTGAATATATAATACGCTTAATACCTTTAGGAATTTGTCCTTTAAAGTCCTTTGTAGTTAGAAGATAATTTCCTCCATCTTGTCCATCTATAACTGAACCCGGTGCACCAATTACATAACCCCACATGTCGTCCCATTGGCAAACATAATATCTATTACCATCTGAAGGGGGCATGGTTAATACCCAAGGTTCCAAACGTAAATCAACCCACGCCCAAGAATAAGGAGTATTATTATTTGGTGTAGGGATGTCTCTGTTTTCAGGAGTAGACAATCCATAATGTTTGTAGACTCCAAATCCTCCTATATATTCAGGTGCATTACTATCAATAGCTTGATTGTACATTGTGCCGTAATTGTATACAAGAGGAAATAAGGCGATATAAGTTTCCTTGGCAATTTGTTTTATTTCTTCTTGACTTAGGGATTGTACATTTATATCATACACTTTTTTATCTCTTTTATTTTTGCAGCCTAGCATAGATAATAGGATTACAAATATAATTATTACTTTGTGTACCATGATTTTTATATGTGTTTTAGCTAACTTACTTGTAAATATTTAATTTTTTAATAATTTATCACTGATTTTAATACTAATTTCGTTAATTTTTTCAATAAAGTCAAATACAAAATTCATAGAATTTATTAAAAACTATCTCTCCTCTTTATCTCTCTGTTCTATTGAATAATGATAATCAAATATAGATTTGTCTTCTTCGTTTATAGAATTAGAAAACCCTAACATAAATGCTGTAACAATTACTAAGAATTTTCTTTTGAACCAATAAAATAGTTGTGTAGGATTACTTGATTTTTTTTTTAATTTATACATATGCATAGGAATAAATGATGAGAAACTTATTTTATCATTTGTTGCTTTTCAGCATTTGCTTAAATTTTTTTTAAGCGATGTATAAAGTAGAAATTGTATTACTAGATGTAATTTTTATGGTTAAAAAAGTCTGTTGAATATTTGCTAAAGTAATTTTTTGATACAAGTGCTTTTGTAGTTTTAAGATTAGCACAGTTTGCTTTATGAAAGCTAGTTCTAGAATAGCTTTTGAAAAGAAGTAAGTTAAAAAACAGTCTTTTGAAAGTGATTTTTTAAAGGTGAAATATTTAGTCTTTTTACCACTAAAATTTCTATTCTGAACAACTTTAGAAGATTGATGAAATTCAGATGATTTTTTTTGAGAATAAACATTAGCATCAGCAATTGAAACTAGGAATACTAGTAAAAAAACAAAAATATGTTTTAGTTGCATTGTTATACTATTTGTAAAAGGTTTTTATTTAAAATAAAACCTCTCTGTTCTCACAAAGAGGTTTAGTTTTTGTAGATTACTGTTTTCTCAGGAATGAGAGAAATGATTACTTAATCAACTCGTAACTTCTTTTAATAAAGTTTGTTAACTCTTCACCATGTAAAAGGTTTTGAGATAATTTTGCCAAATCAAAAGCTTGAGAAATCAATCCTTTTTGCTTGTCCTCATCAGCAGTTAAAATTTCTGAAACTAATGGGCTGTTGGTATTTACAACTAAGTTGTACATATCTGGCATATTGCCCATTCCCATCATTCCACCACCACCAGAAGCTTGCATTTCTTTCATTCTACGCATAAATTCTGGTACAGTAACAATAAATGGTGAAGCAGCAGAATCCATAGCTTCTAATTGCACTGTATAAGATGAATTATTCACAGCACCTTCAATTACAGGCTTTAATTTATCTTTTTCTTCATCAGATAATTTAGAAATTACGTTATCATCTTTTTTAATTAAATTATCAATATGATCAGCATCAACTCTAGAAAATTTAATTTTTCCTTCTCCAGAAGTCTCTAATTTCTGCATTAAATGCGAAATAATTGGCGAATCTAAAATTAGAACTTCATAACCTTTTGCTGTGGCATCTTGGATGTAACTGTGTTGTGCATCCTTATTAGCTGCATATAGTATTACATGATTACCATCTTTATCAGTCTGAGAATCTTTTGTTTTTTTGATTAATTCATCAAAAGTGAAAAATGTATCTGCAACTGTTGGGTATAAAGCAAACTTTTTTGCTTTATCAAAGAATTTATCTTCAGATAACATTCCGTACTCAATAATTACTTTTATATCATTCCATTTTTTCTCAAAATCTTCACGATCTTTCTTGAATAATGATGCTAATTTATCACCAACTTTTTTAGTGATGTAACCAGAAATCTTTTTAACAGCCCCATCTGCTTGCAAATAAGAACGCGATACGTTTAATGGAATATCTGGAGAATCTATAACACCTTTTAACATCTGTAAAAAGTCTGGTACAATTCCCTCTACATTATCCGTTACAAAAACTTGATTTTGATACAATTGGATTTTATCCTTTTGCATATCTAAGTTTTGAGACAACTTAGGAAAGAATAAAATACCTGTTAAGTTAAATGGATAATCTACATTTAAATGAATGTGGAATAAAGACTCTTCAAATTGCATAGGATACAATTCTCTATAGAAGTTTGTATAGTCTTCTTTTTCTAAATCTGCTGGTTTCTTAGTCCAAGCAGGGTTTGTATTATTGATAATATCATCTACTTCAATCTGTCTGTGTGGTTCAGTTGTTTCTTTACCTTCAGCATCTTTTGTAGTTTGCGGCTCGTGAGTTGGATCGTTTACTTTTTTGTTACCAAATTTAATTGGTACTTGATTAAAACGATTGTACTTTGTTAAAAGCTCTCTTATTTTACCTTCTTCTAAAAACTCAGTAGAGTCTTCTGCAATGTGTAAAATAATTTCTGTACCTCTGTCAGCTTTGTCAGCTTCTACTAAAGTATATTCAGGAGAACCATCACATGTCCAATGTGCAGCTGGTTCATCTTTAAATGATTTTGTAATTAAATCTACTTTATCAGCAACCATAAAAGCAGAGTAAAAACCTAAACCAAAGTGTCCAATTACACCTGTTTCGTTTTTATCATCTTTGTATTTGTCTAAAAATTCTTCAGCACCAGAAAATGCAATTTGGTTGATGTATTTTTCAACTTCATCAGCAGTCATACCTAAACCTTGATCTTTTATAGTCAATGTTTTTGCATCTTTATCTATGCTGATTTCAATTTTTGCATCACCTAATTCCGTTTTAGCTTCGCCAATAGAAATTAAGTGTTTTAGTTTTGTAGTTGCGTCTGTTCCGTTAGAAATTAGCTCACGTAAAAAAATTTCGTGATCAGAATACAAGAATTTTTTTATCAGTGGGAAAATATTTTCTACTGATACATTAATGTTTCCTTTACTCATAAATTGTATATTTTAATTGATTTTATTTTCTATCAAACAAGTAGTCAAAAAAAATACCAAAACAACAATTATGACAAGATGGCAGAATAGTGAAATAGTGAAAAATAGAGTTTATGAAATTATTATCTAGTAGTTGCAAGTACTCTTTAAAATGAATTCTTCAAATTTTATAATTTTATATTTCTCGCATCATTTCAGTTTTATTTTTATTTTTCCAAGTGCCACCTGTAAAATCTGGTACTTTTATAGAAGCGCTATTTTGAGCTACAGACAATTCTGACAGTGGGGTAATGGCACTCCATAAAACACTGTCATAAATATTAATATCTAAAGGTAATCCTTGATTTAAGCATTTGATTAATCTGTAAATCATAACAAAATCCATACCTCCATGACCAACAGAATTATCTGAAATTTGAGACTTTAACTTTCCCCAAAGTGGGTGATTATATTTTTCTCTGTACTCGTTGTATTTTTCTTTGTCTAACCATTTATGTCCCCACCAAGCCAATTCTTGTTCATTAATATATAATTTAGAAGGATAGCCTTCATGTACCGCTTTTGTACCAACAACGGTATTTAATCTGTCATATGGTCTACCAGAATGCACATCAAATTGTAACATAATGGTTTTACCTAGTTTGGTTTTAATCATTGTGGTGTTTATATCTCCACATTTTATATTTGAGAATTTTTCAATTCCAGCATGTTTTGCAGCATTACTTAAACTTTTTTCACGAGAACTCATAGAAACTAAATGATCAAAAGTATCACCTCGCCCAATATCCATGTATTGACTTATTGGTCCTAAACCATGTGTGGTATAAAAATTACCATTTTTCTTTAAATGGTGTTTAATTCTCCATTGATTTTCGTAATAAGTTTCATCTAATAAATGCTTTCTTAAATCATGAATATATGCACCTTCAGCATGCGTTAAATCTCCAAAAACGCCTTGATTTATCATATTTAAAACCCAGAGTTCTTCCTTGTTAAAACAACAGTTTTCCATCATCATACAATGTTTTTGAGTACGTTCTGCAGTTTCTACCAATTTCCAACAATCCTCTAAAGTGTAACCAATAGGTACTTCAGAAGCTACGTGTTTTCCTTTTTCCATGCCATATAATGCCATTGGTGTATGCATTTCCCAAGGAGTAGCAATAATTAATAAATCAATATCGTCTCTATCTGCTACTTTTTTCCATTCATTAGGATTTCCATAATACATATCTGCATTGGTATTGTGAGTTTTCTTAAGATGTGAATTTAATATTTCTACTTTCTCTTTTCTTAAATCAGAGATAGCCACAATAGTAGCATTGTTGTTTCTTACCAACCAATCAAACATTTGTATTAATGTTTGTCCTCTATTGCCAGCTCCTATAATACCAACTCTAACGTTATTAATTTTTGGTGCAGTTAAGCCAAAAGCAGTTCCTTTTGAAGATTTTTTTAAAAAATTTTCCGTCTTTTCTAAAGTTTTGTCTTTGCAAGAAACAGTATTTGAGAGTCCTAAAAAAAGAGCTGCTTTTGTAGAAAGTGATAAAAAATCTTTTCTATTCATATTAAAAAGTTTGATTGGTTAATTTTCAACTGTTTTTGTAAAGGTGTTAATTTATCACTATTTTTGTTAGTTACAAATAACTAAATACTAAAATATAGCGCTTTAAAATATGTATAATTCAAAAATTACTGGTTTAGGATATTATGTTCCTGAAAATGTTGTTACAAATAATGACTTAAAAGAGTTTATGGATACTTCTGATGAATGGATTCAAGAACGAACCGGAATTAAAGAAAGACGCTGGATAGATCCTAAAACAGGTGATAATACTTCCTCTATGGGAGTTAAAGCTGCTAAGATTGCCATAGAAAGGGCGGGTTTAACTAAAGATGATATTGACTTTATTGTTTTCGCAACTTTAAGTCCAGATATGTATTTTCCAGGAGGTGGAGTTCGTGTACAAGATATGTTAGATATGCCAACAATTGGTGCTCTAGATGTACGGAATCAGTGTTCTGGATTCATATATTCAATGTCTGTAGCAGATCAATTTATCAAAACTGGTATGTATAAAAATATCTTAGTAATTGGTGCTGAAAATCATTCTGGTGGTTTAGAAAGATCAACGCGAGGTAGGGGAGTAACTGTTATTTTTGGAGATGGAGCCGGAGCTGCTGTTTTATCTAGAAGTGAAGAGGAAGGAAAGGGTATTTTGTCATCACATTTACATTCAGAAGGAAAACATGCAAGAGAATTAATGTTAGATGGCCCTAGCACAGGAAGATGGGTTCCCGAGATTATTGCAGATAATGATCCTGAAGATCAATCGTATTTTCCTTACATGAATGGACAATTTGTTTTTAAACATGCCGTTGTTCGTTTTTCTGAAGCCATTGTAGAAGGTTTAAGAGCTAATAATTTACAAAAAGAAGATATTGATATGTTAATTCCTCATCAAGCGAATTTGCGTATTGCACAGTTTATTCAAAAGAAGTTTCAATTGTCTGATGATAAGGTGCATAATAATATTCAAAAATATGGAAACACAACTGCTGCTTCTGTAATTATTGCATTAACTGAGGCTTGGGAGCAAGGTAAAATAAAAGATAATGATTTGGTTGTATTAGCTGCTTTTGGTAGCGGATTTACTTGGGGGTCTGTGGTTATTCGTTGGTAAAAAATAACCAAAAAAAGATTAAAAAGAGATTTCATTTTTTGTGAAATCTCTTTTTTTAAGAAAGCCTAAAATCGATATACATTTGGAAGTAAATTTCTATAAAAAAAATAATAAATAATTTAAGACTTTATTCAAATTACTATCTATTGTTTACTTTATTTAAAAAGATTTACTTCATTATGTATCTTTATTGAAATAAATCAGATTTAATTTTATACTATTAATTGTGAAAAATGTAACATTGGTTATTGGAGCTTCGTTAAATCCTAACAGATATTCAAACATTGCTATAAAGAGATTGAGAGGTAAAAAAATACCTACAAAGGCGTTAGGGTTAAAAAAGGGAGAGGTGCTTGATGTTAGAATTGATAATGAAAAATTGCATTATGAAAATATTGATACCGTAACTTTATACTTAAATTCTAAAAGGCAAGAAGAATATTATGATTATATTCTTAAACTAAAACCAAGAAGAGTTATTTTTAATCCAGGTAGTGAAAACTTAGCTTTTGTAAAGTTATTGAAGAATAACAATATAGCCTCAGAAATTGCTTGCACTTTAGTTTTGTTGTCAACAAATCAATATTAAAATAAAACTGGACTGATTTAATTGGTAAGGGGTAGAGTTTTCTTTTTCAGAATGCTGTATTTCTAATTTTTTCTTTTAGGGTAAAATTAGAAAATCAATCCAGTTTCTGCTGCAAAAGTATTTTATTATAAGGGATGAAACAATACTCATGATGAGTATTTTAAATCAAGTTAGGGCTATTTTTAAAATAATTAACAAGCTCAAAAGTAGAAGTTAGATTTAATTTTTTAAGTATATTCCTTCTGTGTGTATTTACTGTATGGGTGCTGATATTTAGTTTTTTAGATATTATTTCACTAGTATTTTTTGTAATAATTAACCTAACAATATCTTTTTCTCTATTACTAATTAATCCTAAAAGGTTAGTCGTAGACATATTTTGATGATACACTGTTTCATATTCATTTTGATCATTCAAATACTTTGCGGTTGCACAAATATCCATTTTAGGAGCACCGTGTAAAACGGTGTAATGCGCTAAACCTATAATTGGTTTGTTTGTTTCATCAAACTGAAGAGGTGTAGTGTTTTGAATAATATTTACGTATTCTTTATTTGAGTTTTTAATTCGATAATTCCATGTATAGCTCATTTTTTTTCGCTGTTCATCATTTATTTCAGTCATAGTGAACGTCATTAAACCTTTTAAACTCTTGATCCATAATTGAATATCTTCTGGATGAAATAATGACCAATAATACTCCATTCCATCTTTCATCATTTTATCTCGAGATAAACCTGTACAAGCTGTGAAATTTTTACTGATGTATTCAAAATTTTGTAAAACTGTATTGGTGATACAGTAAAAAGTAGAGTTATATGGATAGAAAAAATCTAGTTCAATTAGTTTTTTGATGTGCTCTCCAATTTCTACATTTTGGTATGTTTCAAAAATTTCATTGTAAATTGAATTGATTTGTTCTGATTTCATAATACATTAATTAATAGAAAAGTATTTACCTGGTTCAGCGAGTTCTGTTTTGTCAAAAATTTCTTTTGCTTCTTTTTTAAATAGAGAAATATCCTTATATCTTCCTGAATAATGGCCAAGTATTAGTTGGTTTACATTTGCATCTTTTGCAATTTGAGCAGCTTGTTTAGAGGTTGTATGTTTTGTTTTTCTAGCTAAATCTTCTTTATCATTTAAAAAAGTGGCTTCATGATATAATAAATCAGCATCTTTTATAATTGGCACGATATCTGGTTTATACACAGTATCACTGCAAAAAGCAAAACTTAGAGGTTGCTTTGGGGGTAAAGTTAATTCTGAGTTCGATATAATTTCTCCCGTAGATAGGGTAATATCCTTTCCTGCTTTTATATTATTGTAATCAGCTCTGTCTATTTCTTTGTATTGTTTAATGTTATCAATATGTAATTTTAAAGGTTTTTCTTTTTCAGTAAATAGATATCCATTAGTGTAAACTCTATGTTTTAAAGGGATTGTTTTTACAGAAACCTTATCGTCTTCAAAAATAAGTTCACTTTCTTTTGAGTTTAATTCATGGAAAATTATTGGGTAGTTAGCGTGTGATTTAGAAACTTTTAATTGTAAAAGTGTTACTTCTTTAATCCCTTTTGGGCCATAAATATGCAACTCCTTTTCTCTACTTAAAATACCATAGGTAGATAATAATCCAATTAGTCCATAAAAATGATCTCCATGTAAATGGGAAATAAAAATATGATTTATTTTAGTAAAACCTACTTTATATTTGCGCATTTGCTGTTGAGTACCTTCTCCGCAATCTATTAAAAAATGTCTGTTATTAATTTCTAAATACTGTGAAGTTGGAAAAGCGTTAGCTCTTGGAGTTGCAGAATGACATCCTAAAATTGTTAATTTTATACTCATTGAATAACAATGCGTTTAGATGTAATCTGTTTTTTGTTTTGAAGTGTATAAATATATATTCCTTTAGATAAATTTGCTTTCGAAAAAGTAATTGAATTTTTCCCTTTAGTTGCACTTAACTTTTTTGTGAAAACTGTTTTACCTAAAACATTTTTTACTGTAAAAATCACATTTGTGTTACTGTTCGATTTAAAAGTAATTTTTGTTGAAATTTTAAAAGGATTTGGGGCTGCAGATATTTCTTCAATGGGTTTCTGCTGAGCAGATACCATGAAAGTACAAAATAGTAATACCGTTAAAATAATTCTTTTTATCATTCTTTTAGGAGATTAAAATCCTAACTCTCTCTCCATAGCCTCCATTTCTAAAATATCTTCTGCTTCAATTAAAGTAGGAACAATGTTGAAGTTATCAGGTAAATCATCAATGTTTATCGTTTTATAAATAACTACAAATGATGTGCCATTTTCTTTTCTTTGTTCTGCAATATTCAAATATAAAGAAAAATTCTCTTTGGTTATATTAATGTTGTCAGAAATATGAAGTATTAAATTTTGTTTTTCTAAGCTAGGCAGTGCCTCTAAAAAATTATCATGAAAGTTGGAAAATAAAACTTCTGTTGAAGAGATAAGCGTGTATTTTTCTGTATTTTCTATTTTCATAATTTATCTTTTAATTTGTTGGGCCAATAGATAAATAACAGCCATTCTAACTGCAACACCATTTTCGACTTGATTTAAAATTATGGATTGATCAGAATCTGCAACATCACTCGTAATTTCTACTCCACGGTTTATAGGTCCTGGATGCATTATTACAATTTTTTTGTCAAGACTGTCAAGTATTTGTTTATTAATTCCAAAAAGCTGAGTGTATTCTCTTGTTGATGGAAAATATTTAATGTCCATTCTTTCATGTTGCACTCTTAAAACATTAGCAACATCACACCATTCTAATGCTTTTTTAAGGTTTGTCTCGACTTCAACTCCTAAACTAGAAATATATTTAGGTATTAATGTTGTAGGTCCACAAACTTTTACTGTTGCTCCTTGTAGTTGTAGTGCAAATATATTGGAGAGTGCTACGCGTGAATGTAAAATATCACCCACAATTAAAATCTTTTTACCTTTTACTTTTTCCAATTTTTCTCGAATAGAATAGGAATCTAAAAGCGCTTGAGTTGGATGCTCATGTGTACCATCACCAGCATTTATAATTTTTGCATTTACTTGTTTGGATAGAAATACTCCCGCACCTACATTTCCATGACGCATCACAACAATATCTACTTTCATAGATAAAATATTATTTACAGTGTCAATTAATGTTTCTCCTTTTTTTACAGAAGATTGTCCAGCAGAAAAATTAATTACATCTGCAGAAAGTCTTTTTTCAGCTAATTCAAAGGAGAGTTTTGTTCTTGTACTATTTTCAAAAAATAAGTTAGCAATGGTAATATCTCGTAATGATGGTACTTTTTTAATCGGTCTGTTAATTACTTCTTTGAAATGATCTGCAGTTTTAAATATTAAATCAATATCGTTTGCATTTAAATATTTAATGCCTAATAAATGATCTACACTTAGTTTGTCCATATTATTTTTGCTCTATATAAACTGCATCTTTACCGTTAGTTTCTTTCCATGAAACCAATACTTTCTCTTCGTTAATAGCATCTACTTGTCTACCTCTATAATTAGGTTGAATTGGTAAATGTCTGCTAAATCTTCTGTCAATTAAAACCAATAACTCTATATTTTTTGGACGTCCATAAGATTGAATAGCGGTTAACGCTGCTCTTACACTTCTTCCAGAATATAATACATCATCTATAATAACTACTTTTTTATCTTCAATTAAAAAGTTTATATCAGTAGAGGTAGCGGCCAAGGGCTCATCTCTTCTTCTAAAATCATCTCTGTAAAAAGTAATATCTAAAAGTCCCTTTTGTAATTTCGGAATATTATATGTAGTTGTCAATAAATTTGATAATCTATTTGCTAAAAAAGTGCCTCTAGGTTGTAAGCCAATTAAAACAGTATCAGAAAAATCATTATGGTTTTCTATCAATTGACAAGCCAATCTGTGCAGGATAATTTCAATATCTTTTGAGTTAAGTAATGTTTTATTGCTCATAAGAATCCTACCTATATTTTAGTTGATAGCTATTGAAAATCAAAATTAGGATAAATAAATGTATGTGCAAAATTTATACAAGCTAAATATAATATGAGTTATTGTTAATATAATTGTTGAAAACAAAAAGTGTATTTTTATTTGTCAATGAAGACTTACAGTATCTTAGATGTACAATTGAATTCTTATAAATATGTCTTTACTTAAGTTTGAATCGATGCTTAAAACCAATGCAGTTTATTTTTTTGATTTGGTTGAGTTCGAGGAGATTGTTATTCATTACTTAGATGTTGGAAAACATTCTTTAGCAAAAAAAGCGGTAAAGTTGGGTTTAGAACAGCACCCAGAATCAGTAGATTTAAAATTGTTACAAGTAGAATTATTTATTTTTGAAAACGACTTAGAAAAAGCATCTAAATTACTTCAAAAAATTGAACGGTTAGTACCCAATAATGAAGAGGTTTTTATTCAAAAAGGAACAATACAATCAAAATTAGGCAAACATAAAAATGCTATTTGTTGCCTTGAAAAAGCGCTATTACTTTCAGATGATAAATTAGATGTTTGGTCTTTGTTAGGAATGGAGTATTTGTATTTAGATGATTTTGAAAATGCACGTTTAAATTTTGCAAAATGTATTGATGTAGATTATGAGGATTACTCCGCATTGTACAACATTGTGTACTGTTTTGATATGCAAGAAAACCATGAACAGGCAATCACTTTTTTAACTCATTATATTGACAGAAATCCATATTGTGAGGTTGCTTGGCATCAAATAGGAAGACAATATTTTGTGCTTAATAAATTTAAAAAAGCATTAAAGGCTTTTGATTATGCTGTTTTAATTGATGAACATTTTATTGGCGGATATTTGGAAAAAGCAAAAACATTAGAAGAGCTAGGTGAATACCAAGAAGCAATAGAAAATTACTTAATTACGATTGAATTAGATGATCCAACAGCTTTTGCATATGTTAGAGTAGGTGAGTGCTATGAGCAATTGCAGAATTACGAAGCTGCAATTTCTTATTACAAAAAAGCAGTTCATGAAGATCCATTATTAGATAGAGCTTGGATTTTGTTAACCAATTTATACTTTAATGATCAAAATTATGAAAAGGCATCTTACTTTATAACGAAAGCCTTAAAAATTGATGAAAATAATCCTCTTTACTGGAAAAGATATTCAGAAATTAAAGTTAAACTTAATTTTTATGAAGAAGCAGTAAATGGTTTAGAAAATTGTTTAGATTTAGGGGATGAGAAGTTAGAAAATTATATTGCTCTTGCTGATGTTTTATCTTTTTTAGGTGAATATGATAAAGCCATACATGCAATGTTTAGAGCACAAAAAAAATATAAAAATTTTGCAGAAATTGAATATAGATTGTCAGGCTTATTCTTTATCTTAAATAAAGCTAACTATGGGTTTAATCACTTAATAGTCGCTATGCAGTTAGATTTTGAATATCATATAATTCTAAATGAACTTTACCCAACAGTTTTTGATGATAAAAAAGTTCAAAAATTATTGGCTGATTATAAAAAAGCTTTAGAATAATTTAATAGATTACAATATTAAACAACAAAAACTCCTAAAATTCAAGAGTTTTTGTTGTTTTATTAAAGTATTGCTATTTTACGTCCATTAATTCTACATCAAAAATTAAAGTTGCATTTGGTGGAATTACACCTCCAGCTCCTCGTTCTCCGTAACCTAAGTTTGATGGGATCACCAAACGAGCTTTATCACCAATTTGTAATAATTGAATACCTTCATCCCAACCAGAGATCACTTGGCCAACACCGACATTAAAATCTAAAGGTTGTTTTCTTTTGTATGACGAATCAAAAACAGTTCCATCTAATAATTGACCTTTATAATGCACAGAAACCTTTGCTCCTTTTGTAGCTTGTTTCCCGTTTCCTTTTTGTAATATTTTATACCTTAAACCACTTGCGGTCTCATCGTAACCAGCTGCAACTTTATCTAGCATTTCCTTTTGTTTTGCTTTTGCTTCAGTTTCACGTTTTTCTCTAGCGCCTTCAAAAGTTCTAAAAGATTCAACTGCGTTAAACGCTTCTGCTTCCTCACCAACTCTTATAATTTCCACAGACATTTCATCACCTTGTGCAACTGAGTCTACTATATCTTGTCCGTCAATAACAGAACCAAAAACGGTATGTTTACCATCTAACCAAGGAGTAGGAACATGTGTAATGTAAAATTGACTTCCATTGGTGGCAGGACCAGAGTTTGCCATAGCGAGTTTACCTGGAGTGTCGTGTTTTAAATCTGGGTGAAATTCATCATCAAATTTATAACCTGGATTTCCAGTCCCAGTTCCTTGTGGGCATCCTCCTTGAATCATAAAATCTGGAATTACCCTGTGAAATTTTAATCCATCATAATAAGGAGTTCCTTGTTCTTTTGCAGAATTTTCTAAATTACCTTCTGCCAAGGCCACAAAATTACCTACTGTTCCTGGTACTTTATCGTGTTCTAATTTTACTAAAATATCACCTTTTGGTGTATTAAATTTTGCGTAAATTCCGTTGTTCATTTGTTTAAAATTTATTAATTATATCAATAGAATAAAGAGTGTTTAATTTTTATTTTTTTGCATTTAAAATTGATAGGCTATAGGTAAAACCAACATTTAAGTTGGTAGAATTTACATTTCCATAGGGAGTTGAGGCTCTACCTACTGCTGTGTTCAATTTTAAATTATCATTTATATGATAGCTGAGGCCAATACTTGGTCGCACCAAAATGCCTTCTCCAGTATCAACACCTGCACCCCCGGCTACTCCTCCCAAAAGTTCAATATAGACGCTAACTGTTTTCATTAAAAAAGAATTGCTACGAATACCTAAACCCAATATTCCGTGCGCATAACCTCCAGAATGGCCTTCATAGGCAAAAGAAGTTTCACCTACAAAATAGAAATTTTTGTTTAGGTCATATAGAATTTTTAAAGCTATCATCTGTAAATCCACCTCTCGATATGGTCCTGAAGAATCTTTAGCTACATTAAAATAAGTTTGGTTTTGGACACCTATACCAATTCCTCGTGTTTTAATTTTAGAAGCAGTTTTTCCTGTAAATGGATCAGTTATTCCTCCGCTTAAACCATAATATTTTAAACTAAATCCAGCAGTGTAAGCTTCAAATGTACCTCCTATAGCTCTGTGATAACCTCCATGAGCACTAACTCCAAAATGATTTGACAAACGAACATCAAAACCTACATTTGGGTACATTGTTAGACCTCCTTCAGGATAAATTCTTCCACCAGCAGCACCGATACCCATTTTTGCAAATAAATTGATATACTTTGCTTCGATAAAATTTTTACCTACACCAAAAAATAAATCCATAAAACCGGATACTAGACCAGCATACATGGCATCAACATGAGCATAAATAAAAGTGTCAGACGTCAAATACCTCTGGTATTCAAAACCCAGAATGGATAATGTTTCATTTAAAGATTTATATGGAGGAGTCGAAGTAACATCTGCTCTAGACATTCCAATAGGGAAGAAATAGTCAAACGTTAATTGCTGTACACTTTTTACAGCGGGTTTTTTCCAAAAATCATCTTTGTAATTATTATTTGCTATAAATGTTTTAAGAGCGTTTTTGTAAGAACTTGTTCTAATTAATGATGGTATTTCTAGAAAAAAAGAAATATTATCATTTTTTTGAATTCCAGTAAAAAAGTTCAAATATCCGTATTGTACTCCAAAAGAATATCCATTCTTTTTGAATTGTAACCCAGTATTAGTGTAAATCATTCCCCCACCATTTACAAGGCTTCTAAAACCTCCTCCTCCTCCAAAATGAATATTAGTGTCAAAATAGATATTTTTATAAATCTTTTTATTGATACCTAAATTTACGCCAAGAGTAAATAAGCCTCCTTGATCTCCAGTAATTGCAGTGTGAAAGCCTGCGCCAGTATATAACCATTTATTTAAAGGGAAATTGTAATTTAAACCAATAAATCCCATAGTTGGGGCTAATTGATAACTCACTTGATCAAATGGTTGATGAATTAAAATATAATTCAATCGAATTTTATTATTTAATTCTTTACCTTCTAAATCATCTAAGGTAAGAGTTTGACTAAAACCATTTAAACTCAGTAGAGCGAAATAAAAAAGTAGTGTTTTTTTCATTACCTTAATCCTTGAATTCACTTGTAAAATGTAGCTTAACAGATGGATATTTGCTCTGTGTCATTTGAATTGTAAAAGCTGAGTCAGCCAAAAAGACTAATTGTCCTTGTTTGTCTTTTGCTAAATAACGTTGTTTTACTCTTTTAAATTCTTTAAATTCTTCACTTTTAATATCTTCAGGTTCAACCCAACAAGCTTTATGAACATTTAAATTTTCATATGTGCATTTTGCACCATATTCGTGTTCTAATCTATATTGAATAACTTCAAATTGTAAGGCGCCAACAGTGCCAATTACTCTACGTCCGTTCATTTCTATAATGAATAATTGCGCAACTCCCTCATCCATCAATTGATCTAAACCTTTATATAATTGTTTAGATTTCATTGGATCAGCATTGTTAACATATCTAAAATGTTCAGGAGAAAAACTAGGTATTCCCTTAAAAAATATATGCTCGCCTTCTGAAAATGTATCTCCAATTTTAAAATTACCAGAATCATGAACGCCTACTATATCT
>CAJWAC010000051.1 GCA_913020555.1 uncultured Polaribacter sp.
CAAGATTCTTCTCACTTTTTCATCTACCAAGTCTTCACTTAATTCTCCATTTTGAATGGCTTTGTAAAAAGGATTCGCTAAAAAGTAATGATCATAATGATTGGAAGTAGTAGTTCCTAAACCATCGGTACCAGTTCCCATTTCCAAATCTAAGCCATACAAGGCAGACTCTTTTGTGCTATGCGCTGAGCTCCAGTCACTTATTACCACTCCATCAAAATTCCAGTCACCTTTTAAGATTGTATTGGTTAGTAGTTTGTGATGTGTTGTATACTGCCCCCTAAATTTATTATAAGCCCCCATAATTGACCAAACCTTTGCTTCTTCTACAGAAGCTTTAAACGCTGGTAAATACATTTCGTGCAAAGCTCTATCACTTACCTCTACACTTACAGAAGATCGCCAATGTTCTTGGTTATTTAATGCAAAATGTTTTACACAAGCAGCTACACCATTTTTTTGAACTCCTTTTATATAAGGCACTACCATAGTAGAAGCCAAAAATGGATCTTCTCCCATATATTCAAAATTTCTACCATTTAAAGGGGTTCTGTACAAATTAACTCCAGGTCCTAATAACACATCTTTCTCTCTATAGCGCGCTTCTTCGCCTACACTAAAACCATAATCTCCTGATAATTTAGGATTAAAAGATGCTGCAAGACAAGTTAATGCCGGAAAAGCAGTAATAGAATCATTGGTCCATTCTGCATGCCCCCAAGAATCCCATTGAATTTCAGCTCTCACACCATGTGGCCCGTCAGACATCCAAATCTCTGGTATGCCCAACCTACCAACTCCTTTTGTGCTAAACTTAGACTGCGCATGACACATATCTATCTTTTCTTTGAGTGTGAGCAGCAATAAAATACTATCTATTTCTTTTTCAATTTTAATAGAAGATTGTGGGTTATTTTTATCCTGTTTAGAATTACAAGAATATACAGATATTAATATCAATGAAAATATTACAATAGATTTAGCACTTATAGCTTTCATATAAAACGTATTTAATTTTCGATAAAATTAGTTTTTGAGCTCGCCTAAACATAAAACAGATGTTGCTCTTTTTGAAAAAATTGTTGCAAAAGCTGATTAATAGTGCAAAAGTTGGAAAAATACTAAATATTCTAGCTTTACAAAACCATAATTAAAGTGACTACTCTTGTAATCTAAAATTACAATTTAGATGCAGTGCGAAAAAAATATCTCTTTGAAGTTTATAGAATTCTATAATTTATGAATACCTAAATCGATATAAATCAAAAAATCCTAACAAATTATTTGTTAGGATTTTTTTGTTGGCCTACAAGGACTCGAACCTTGAATGTCGGTACCAAAAACCGGTGTGTTACCAATTACACCATAGGCCAATGCTTCTTAGCGGATGCAAATTTAATGCATTCTTTTAAATTTGCAAACTATTTTTTATAAATTTTGAATTTAACAAACTTTTATGAGCATTTCGTCCGTTATAAAAACCTTTAGAATCTGCTTTTATTCATAATTATTATTAAATTCGCCCACAGTTAATGATCTGTTTATGACACTAGAAAATTTTAAAAAATGGAATATCATTTTAGGATGGCTTTCATTTGCTATAGCTTTAATTACGTACACGCTAACCCTAGAACCAACAGTTAGTGCATGGGATGTGGGGGAATATATTTCAACAGCTGTAAAACTTGAGGTTGGACATCCACCTGGAGCTCCTCTTTTTCAAATGCTCGGAGCATTTTTTGCGATGTTTACTTCAGATAACGCAGAAATTGCAAAAATGGTAAACTTCATGTCTGCTCTTGCCAGCGCATTTACCATTCTATTTATGTTTTGGACAATTAGTAACCTGGCTGCAAAATTAGCTGCAAAAACTGGTAATATTTCTAAAGGAAAAAGAATTGCTATTTTAGGAAGTAGTTTGGTAGGATCTTTAACTTATACTTTTTCTGATAGTTTTTGGTTTAGTGCTGTAGAAGGTGAAGTTTATGCAATGTCGTCATTCTTAATGGCTCTATTATTTTGGTTGGGTTTAAAATGGGAAAGTGAAATAGACACGTTAAGAGGCAACAAGTGGTTAGTTCTAATAAGCTTTGTGGTTGGTTTATCTTTTGGGGTACATATCCTTTCTTTGTTGGTAATACCAGCAATTGTAATGTTGTATTTCTTTAAAACTTACAAAAATATCAATATAAAAACAACTGCTATTGCAACGGTTTTTTCTGTTTTTGTATTGATTTTAGTTTTTAAATTCATATTTCCATTTACTTTAAAATTCTTTAGTGCATCAGAGTTGTTTTTTATCAATTCTGTAGGTTTACCTTTCAATTCTGGGAGTATTATTGCTGCTATTATTTTAGTGGCGCTTTTTATTTTTGGATTAAACTATACCAGAAAAAAACAAAAAGTAACTGCAAATACATTAATTCTATCGCTGTTATTTATAATAATTGGATTTTCTTCTTGGATGATGTTACCAATTAGAGCAAATGCAAACACAACTATTAATGAAAACAACCCTTCCAGTGCTCGTGAGCTCTTAGCATATTATGAGCGTGAACAATATGGAGATGCAAATGTTTTTTACGATACGTACTACTCTAGTAAATACAGTGATGAAGTTGATAGAGACAACCCAAGGAAAGATGATAAACCTAAATATGAAAAGAAAGTAGTAAAAGGTAAAGATCGCTACGTAGTGGTAAATGTGTACAAAAATGTGCTACCAAATTATTCTGATAAGCATAAGGGTTTTATTCCTAGAATGGTAAATCCTGCATCAGAAAAAAAATATAAAGCCATTGCTGGTATTCCTGCAAATAGTAAACGAAGACCAACTTTTGCTGAGAATATCAAATTTATGGTAAGCTACCAATTTGGGTATATGTATGGTCGCTATTTTATGTGGAATTTTGTTGGACGCCAAAATGATATTCAAGGAAATTTAGATATTTATAATGGAAATTGGATTAGTGGAATTGATATTGTAGATGAAGCTAGACTGGGTTCTCAAAAAATACTACCATGGCAAGTGTTGTTAAATAAAGGAAGAAACACCTACTTTTTCTTACCTTTTATATTAGGCTTGATTGGTTTATTCTATCAAATTAAAAAAGATAAAAATAATTTCTTTACGTTATTTCTATTCTTTGCGTTTACCGGTTTTGCAATTATTTTCTATACAAATCCAAAACCTTTTGAACCAAGAGAACGTGATTATGCAGTTGTAGGTAGTTTTTACATATTTGCCATTTGGGTTGGTTTTGGTGTTTTAGCTCTTTACGAATATCTTAAAAATATGGGTTCTAGAAAAACAATAGCTACTGTAATTACGGTAATTTCTTTATTAGCAGTGCCCACATTAATGGCTTTCCAAAATTGGGATGACCATGACCGTTCTAATAGATATACTACTCGTTTAAATGCGCAAGCCTATTTAGAAAGTTGTGACCCAAATGCGATTATGTTTACTATTGGCGATAATGACACATTTCCTCTCTGGTACATGCAAGAAGTTGAAGGCATTAGAACTGATATAAAATTAGTAAACACAAGTCTTTTTCAGACAGATTGGTACATAGACCAAATGAAAAGGAAAACCTATGATGCAGAACCAATTCCGTCAGAATTAACTCATGATGAATACAAATATGGAACTTTGGATGTCGCTTATTATTTTCCAGAGCTATTTCCACAATTGAAAGATTCTGTTTTAGATTTGGATAATTTTATGAGATGGATTAAAAGTGACAGTAAGCGTACTTTCTATGATTTAGATGAAGATGGTAGTCCTGAAAAAATATTACCAACTAATAAAATCAGAATTCCTGTTAATAAAGAAAATGTTTTAAAATATGGTATTGTAGCACAGAAAGATGCTGATAAGATTGTGTCTTATATTGATATTACTATTGACAGAGGTATTGGTAAAAACACCATTTTAATGCTAGATATTTTAAATAACTTCGATTGGAAACAACCCATTTATTTTACTGGTGGTTCTAATTCTGATAATGAATATATTTGGTTGAAAGATTACCTGCAATTAGATGGAGTAGCGTTTAAATTTGTACCCATAAAAACACCAACTAAAACTTATGACGCAGATGGGAAATTAGTGCGTGAATTAAGCTTGTTTGACATTGGTAGAATCGATCCAGAAAAGATGTATAAAAATGTACAAAAATGGGATTGGCGAAACATTAATGACGGTAAAATATATTTAGATGAACAAACTAAAAGAAATACAATTTCTTTAAGAAATAGTTTAATGCGTTTATCCGCTGCTTTTGCAAAGGAAGGTGATACATTAAAAGCTATTGAAGTTTTAGATTTATCACTAGAAAAAATGCCAATCGCAGATTTTGATCACTACAGCCTCTCAATGGAATATCCTGAAATGTATTACAAATTGGGTGAAGTTAAAAAAGCCAGAGAAAGTGCAGAAGTCTTAATGCGCTTATTCAGAGAGAAGCTTGTTTGGTTTAGCACTTTTGATAGTGAAGATTTCGATTTAGTTTTCGAAGATTTTGATTTAACATTCAGATACCTTTACAGAGGAGTTATAGACCAAGTGGCACAGTATGACAATAGCCAAGAATTGGTTAAAGAAATACAAGAGGAATATAATAAAACGCTTAGCCTATTTAGTCATATTTTTCCGGAAGAAACCGAGGATATAGAATAATGAAAATTAGAAACCACAAATGATATTATTTGTGGTTTCTAATTTTTATTTGGTTATATTGTTAAATGTATTGCTGAACTACCTCTATTAAAGTATCAGCATTTTTAAATCCGGTTTCACGCCATTTCATTTCGCCATCTTTGTAAACCATAAAAGTAGGGTTTCCCTTCACACGAAGCGCATCCGCTAAGGTTTCGTTCTTTTCAATATCTATTTTTATTACTTTCGCTCTGTCCCCAAATGCAGCCGCTACATCTCTTAAAGTATCTATTGTAACTGCTGTATCATCTAAATCTGAATAAAAATCGATTAAAACGGGTTTATTTTCGCTAATTAGGTCTCCAAACTTTGTCATGTGCTAAAATTTAAAAATAAAAGGTTCTAACACAAATATAACAAAACTTATCAAACCATTTGATTATCAAGCCTTTTTCAATTCTATGACTGTGATTTCTGGCCAAATACCAACTCTACCTGGAAAAGCATGATATCCAAAACCTCTATTTACATTTACATAGCGCCCAAATTCCTCATACAAACCTGCCCATTGTTTGTATACAAATTGTGATGGACTAAATTTAAATCCGGGAATTTCTATACCCATTTGCAAACCATGTGTATGACCACTTAATGTTAAATGGTAATTAAAATCGTTATTTTTTACTTTTTCTTGCCAATGACTTGGATCATGGCTCATTAAAATTTTAAAATCTTCCTTTTTAATTCCTGCAGACGCTTTTTCCAAGTCTCCTGCTTGGTTAAAACCTCTACCCCAATTTTCTACTCCTAATAATGCAATTTTTTGCCCGTCTTTTTCTAAATATCGATGTTCATCCAATAGCAAATCAAAACCAATTTTTTGATGAATTTCTTTTACTTTGTTAAAGTTATCTATTTTATCTTGAGGATTTTTCCAATCCATATAATCTCCATAATCATGATTACCAAGAATGGCATATTTACCTTCTTTTGCTTCTAATTTATCAAATACATCAATCCAATCATCCATTTCATCGGCTTTATTATTTACAATATCACCTGTAAATAACATTAAATCAGATTGCTGCTCATTAATTAAATCTACGCCATATTTAATCTTTTCTTTATTGGTAAAACTCCCTGAATGAATATCTGAAATTTGAGTAATCGTATAACCATCAAAAGCGTCTGGTAAATCTTTAAAAGTAAGCTGATATTTTAAAACTTTATAATTATATTTTCCTTGAACAATTCCATAAATAAAAGAAACAAAAGGAATGGCAGCTATACCCAAAGCCAATTGACTTATAAATTTTCTTCTACCCGCTAAAGGTTGAGTTTCTGAAGTTGAAATGGCAGAAATTCCTTTAATTATCCATCTGTAAATATCTTCTCCAAACAATACCAAAACTAAAAACAACTTTGGTATAGCAACCGTTAATAACACTCCAAGTGCCATTTGAAACTCTGGTGTTTGGCCTCTACTCCTATCATAAGTTGCCATAGTTACAAAGAAGTAAATGTAAACTGCTATACTAATTGCTAAAAAAGAAAAGCGAACAAGTTTACTTTTACTAATTGTTTTAAAAGCTTGAAATGTGTATACTTCTACAACAGCAACTATTACTAATAAAATTAAAAGTGGAAATAACCAACGGAGCATAGGTGAATTTTTGAAAAAGCAAAGTTAAGTGTTAAAAAAAGAAAGGATTTTAACAACTTGTTAAAGTTTTTGTATTTTTAAATTCAAATTTTTTTAAAATGATTGATAACATTGTTGCCTTTTTTGAAAACTTAACTAGCCTACAAAAGTTTATTTGGATTATAGGTTGTTTATCCCTTTTTTGGATTTTAGAAGGAATCTATCCACTAAAAAAACACCAGTACAACAAATGGAAACATGCAAAAACAAATTTAGTTTTACTTTTATCTACAATGATTATTAATGTAGTTTTTGGTTTAATTACTGTTGGTGTTTTCATGTGGATTGAAACCAGTAATTTTGGTTTATTAAACATGATAGATTTACCTATTTGGGTAGAAATTATTATTGCAATAATGATATTAGATTTCACTTCGCAATATGTGGTTCATTACTTATTGCACAAAGTACCTATGATGTGGCGTTTTCATACAGTGCATCATAGTGACACAAAAGTAGACGTAACTTCTGGCACAAGACATCATCCTATAGACTTTATATTCAGAGAAACTTTTGCTTTGATTGGAGTATTAATAGCTGGTTTACCGGTTTCTTATTATTTAATGTACAGAATCTTAACAGTGCTATTTACGTATTTTTCGCATGCGGATATTCAGCTTCCGCTTTGGTTGGATAAAAGCATTAGTTATGTATTTATATCGCCAAATACTCACAAATTTCATCATCACCATGTGATGCCCTGGACAGATACTAATTTTGGAAATATTTTCTCTTTTTGGGACCGTATTTTTGGCACTTTTATTTATAAAGACACAAAAGATATTGTTTATGGAATTGACATTTTAGATGCTGAAAAAAGTGAAGATATTTTATATCAATTGAAAGCTCCTTTCCAAAAAGGACTTAAATCTGCTGAATATAATGCATAAGTATTAAAAACTTCTCGATACAAAATTTCTGAAAAAGAAATTTCACTCGAAGTGACAACATGTAATCATAGTTCTGAGTCTTTGGGGATAAAATGATTAAAACTCATTAATAATTATGAAAATCTATCTTGTTTACATTTTAAAATGTGCTGATAAAACGTATTATACAGGAATTACATCAAATTTAGGAAAACGATTTATTGAACACCAACAAGGTAAGCATCAAGAAAGCTATACTTGCAGAAGACGACCTTTAACCTTAGTTTTTTATTGCGAATTTAGTGACATTGGTTTTGCAATTGATAAAGAAAAAACAGATAAAAAAATGGTCGAAAGCTAAAAAAGAGGCTTTGATTAACGATGAATATGAAAAACTCCCTAATTTAGCCAAAAAGAAGTTTGAATAACTTAAAATTTATAGATACCAAATTCTTAAAAAATAATTATGCTTAAAATGACAGCTAGTTTATTTGATCTTTAAAATAGATTTTGTCAGTTCGAGTAATTTCGCCTTTTTGGGAGAAATTGTATCGAGAACCATTTAGATAATCACAATGAGCAATTTTACCCATATCAATAAAAAAGGAAATCCAAAAATGGTAAATGTTTCTGATAAGAAAGTTACCAAAAGAACTGCCATTGCAAAAGCAACAATGTTTTTAGGTGATGCAGTTATTGCTAATTTTACAAACAGCGAATTAATAACGAAAAAAGGTCCTGTTTTTCAAACTGCAATTATTGCAGGAATTCAAGGCGTTAAAAAAACATCAGAATTGATTCCCATGTGTCATCCATTATTGATTAATGGTGTAGATATTGATATTAATATTGTTGATAAAGAACACATAGAAGTATTTTGTGAAGTCAGCATTACTGGAAAAACTGGAGTAGAAATGGAAGCTTTAACCGGCGCAAATATTACTTGTTTAACGATTTATGACATGTGTAAAAGCATCAGCCAGAAAATGGTAATCAAAGAAGTGAAATTATTAGAAAAAACTGGTGGTAAATCTGATATTAAAAATGAGTAAACCTGAAAAACAAAAACGTTTAGTTAGAAGAAAAAACGGAAATTTTGCACCTAATGAAGTATCCATTTTAGGAGCAAAATGTAGTATAATTTCTAATCTTATATACAATTCATCAAAGTTATTATCGTCTTATAAATTGGCTTATTTTGATGCATCTCATTCAAAAGATACCGAGTTAAATACATTAAATGAGTTTACTTTTCATCATAATGGCAATTTAATTGTAAAAACTACTTCAGCTGTAAATGAATACATGCAAAGAATTCAGTTTTCTCAGTTTGATTTTGTTTTCATAAATGGAAATCATTATGCAGGAAATCAACAAATTGTTTTATTAGATCCTGAAAAAGAAGCAAGTATTAATAAAAGGATCAATCAAATTACAGATATTAAGTTTTTTATCAGGCTAACCGAAAACATCGATCCATTTGATAGCATAAAAGAGAAATTTGAGAATTGGAGCGCGCTTCCTTCTTTCCATATTGATGAAACTGATAAAATTCAAGAGCACATTGCTCAACTAGTTTCTAAAACGACACCCTCTTTAAAAGGTTTGGTTTTAGCTGGCGGCAAAAGCACAAGAATGGGCACAGATAAAACTTTAATTGATTATCATGGAAAGCCCCAAAAACAGTTTGTAAAAGAGTTGCTTGAAAACGAACAAATAGAAACTTTTTATTCCACAAGATTTTCACTAAATCAACCTAACAACAATGCAGAACCTATTGCTTTTAAAAGAGAAGTTGTAGATTCTGATAGTTTTGCAGATTGTTGTCCAAGCGATTTTATAGATCCAAATGATATTATACCTCACGAAGCTGATGAAATTCCAGATGCATTTATAAATTTAGGTCCTTTTGGAGGTATCTGTTCGGCATTTCAAAAAGATCCGAATTCGGCTTGGTTTGTGTTAGCAACAGACGTTCCTTTTGTAAATGAAGAAATAATACAACTGTTGCTTCAAAAAAGAAATCCAAGTAAAGTGGCTACGGCTGTAAAAGGTAAAAACAAAAAATTTGTAGAACCTTTAATAACAATATATGAGCCAAAAGCTTACCCAATTCTATTACAATATTTAGCTCAAGGTTATTCTTGTCCGCGAAAAATGCTTATTAATTCTGATGTTGAAATTGTAGAAGTTGATGATAATTTTATCAGAAATATTAATACCCTAGAAGATTTTAAAGTAGCAAAAAAGGAAATTAATGAATAACAGTAATAAGATAAAAGTATCTTTTTTAATGGCTGTTATAACATTAATTTTAATTTTCATCTACAACAATAGGTTTGAGGAAAAAGTATTGGTTTGTGCAACACCAGATATAATAGATTTCAAAAATCAACAATTAAATAAAAGTGTAAAAATGGGTCGAAAACTATTTAAAACACTTTGTGCTTCTTGTCATAAATTGAACAAGAAACTTATTGGACCGGCTTTATCTAAGCAAGATTGGGATTTCAATTATTTTTTAGAGTATACATTAAATGAAAATAAACTGACAGAAAACAAAGATGTTAAAGCTTTAAAAATCAATGAAGAATATCTTCCATATAAGTATGACCATTCATTTAACCAACTTTCAAAAGAAAATATTAAAGTTATATTTGAATATTTAAATATGGTAGACATAAACTAAAATGAAACCAATAAAAAACCAACTTTTTAAACGTCAAATTACTTTACAAGAAATTGGTAAAGTTGGGCAAAAAAAACTACAAAACGCTTCTGTTTTGGTTGTGGGTTGTGGTGGTTTAGGAAGTGCTATTGCTGTATATTTGGCTTCTAGCGGAATTGGCAAACTTCATTTGGTAGACTTTGATACTGTTGCTATTAGTAATTTACATAGACAAGTGTTTTACACCTTAAAAGATGTTGGAAAACCAAAAGCAGAAGTTTTAAAAAAGTTTATTCAACAAAGAGCGCCTTTTACAAAAGTTGATTTCACAAACAAACCAATTACTAAAGAAAATGTATTTGAATTAATTGATAATGTAGATATTATTGTTGATGGAACAGATTCATTACCCACTAAATATCTACTAAACGATGCGTGCGTTATCAAAAATAAACCTTTAGTTTATGGCTCTTTATATAAATTTGATGGCTATGTTGCTACATTTAATATCTTACAAAAAGATGGAAATTATTCGGCGAACTTAAGAGATGCTTTTCCAGAAATGGCAACAGATATTCCTAATTGCTCAACCACAGGAACTTTAAATTCGATTGTTGGCCTAATTGCAATGCAACAAGCAAATGAAGTTTTAAAATTGATTACAGAAATAGGAAAACCATTAATCAATGCATTGTTAATTTATAATTCACTTGAAAATACTCAGCTAAAAATGCAATTAAAACCGACTTTTTTAAAAGAAAAAATTACAAAAATATTCAAACTACAGACATATTTTGATGTCGTTTGCGCAAGACAAAATCCAGATTGGCAAATTTCATCAAAAGAATTAAAAAATAAATTGGGGAGTGATAATTTGGAGTTAATAGCTGTGCTGCCAAATCTAGATTTACCGTTTGATGTTCATCAAACAATTCCAATTAATGAGTTTGATGCAGAAAAAATTAAAATAGATTGTCATAAAACCTATATTATGGTTTGCCAAAAAGGATTTAATAGTTATAAGGCAACAGAAAAAATGAAACAAAAGTACCCAGATTTACAAGTATTAAATTTAACTGGGGGAATTTCTAGCTACAAATAAAGCAATGAATAATCCTTTAGAATTTTATAAATCACGCAAACGAGAATTAGAAAAAGAAGCTTTAAATCTTAAAAAGAAGCTTACCAATTTAGGCGTTTTTAGGCTTTCTGTTTTTGTGACGACTTGCTTTTTAAGCTACCTCACTTTTGGCAATTATCCTGATGTTTTTATCATAGCATTTTTAGGAATTGCATTCTTTTCTTTTTTGGTATTTAAATACATTAAATTAAAAAAAGAAAAAGCAATTGTTGATGCCAAAATTAAAATGAATATCACAGAAATTCGAGTTTTAAATGGTGATTTTCATCAATTAGATACTGGAAAAGAATTTACAAATCCGTTGCATTTTTACAGCAATGATATTGATTTGTTCGGCAAAGGCTCTTTTTTTCAATATACCAACAGAACAACAACTAACGAAGGAAAAATTGCACTTGCAAAACTACTAACAGAAAACAAAACAGATGCTATTTTAGCAAAACAAGAAGCCATAAATGAGCTTTCTAAAAAAATAAAATGGCGCCAACATTTTTCTGCTTTAGCGAGTTTGGTAACAGTAAAAAACAAAACCAATTTTATTGTAAAATGGATTGTCAATTATAAAAGTGTTTTCCCTAATATTTTACCTAAAATTCAATTTATATTTTCTTTTATTTCTTTAATATTAATTGGTTGTATTTCGTTTGGATTTCTCTCTTTTAATATTTTAGTCGCTTGGTTTTTCATTGGACTATTTATTACAGGTAAATTCATAAAAAAAACGAATCATTTATATTCAGAAACAGATAAAGTTAGAGAGACTTTTAAACAATACCATCAATTATTAAATGAAATTGAAAATGAAAATTTTAAAGCAAAGCATTTAATTGAAAAGCAAAAAATTATTCAATCTGAAGAAAAAAAGGCTTCTCAAATATTTAAGGAGTTTGCTAAAATACTTGATGCTTTTGACAATAGAAACAACATCATTATTGCAGTTGCAGGAAATGGGTTATTCCTCTGGGAAATTGCAAATGCCTGTAAAGTAGAAAAATGGATAAAAACCTACAAACATACTGTAGAAAAATGGTTTGAAGTTGTTGCGTATTTTGATGCTCAAAATTCTTTAGCTAACTTTAAATTTAATCATCCAACTTTTGCATTTCCTCAAATTACACCATCAAAAGAAATTATAAAAGCAACTCATTTAGGGCATCCATTATTACATGCTGATAAACGAATAGATAACGATTTCATTATTAATAAGGAAGAATTTTTTATTGTTACTGGTGCAAATATGGCTGGAAAAAGCACATTTTTAAGAACAGTTTCATTATCAATTGTTATGGCAAATTGTGGATTGCCAGTTTGTGCAAAACATTACGAATATCAGCCTATAAAACTTATTACAAGTATGCGCACTACAGATTCATTAACAGAAGATGAGTCTTATTTTTATTCAGAATTAAAGCGTTTAAAGTTTATTGTTGATGAAATAGATGCCGATGTTTTTGGTAAAGAATATTTTATCATTTTAGATGAAATTTTAAAAGGTACAAATAGTAAAGACAAAGCAATTGGCTCTAAAAAGTTTGTAGAAAAATTGACAAAATCTAAATCAACCGGAATTATAGCAACTCATGATGTAAGCTTGTGTGCCTTGGAAGATGATTTTTCTGAGATCAAAAATTATTACTTTGATGCAAAAATCAATAATAACGAATTGTATTTTGATTATATTTTTAAAAAAGGGATTTGCAAGAATATGAATGCATCTTTTCTATTAAAAAAGATGGAGATTATAGACTAAAACATCGTGTTACTTTATTTGGGGTTTTCTTTCCATTCTAAACTTTCTACAAGTTGTAAAATATCCTCTTTAATATATGCAACAGCCGGCAAGATAGAGTCATAATTGGGCTTTGCATAAAAATACAAAGAACCTTTTATAAAATTATGCGTGCTATCTGTAACATGAAATTGCAAGTGAGATGCAGCATTTCCTGTAATCTCATACAAACTACCAAATACCCTTTTCTTTGCATTTACAAAATCTTTGGGCACAATTTGTTCCGCTTTTACAGCGTGTTTAAAAACTAGTTTTTCAGCTTCTAGCAATAATTCTTTCAAATTATTATTTACAGGCCTATATGTAATATCTATAGATGCTTTTAAATTTGGATATTGAATCTTTAACCAGTTGTTCTTATCATCAATAATAGTTGTATTTTCAAGAACAGAAAAAGAATAAGGCCTTCTTAAATCTAATTTTTTATAAAATTTCTGGGGATATTCTAAACTCAAATATGCTTTTGGTTTCGGCAAAACATCATCATTGCAAGAAACTATGCAAAGTATAATTATCAATATTAAAATTTTACGCATTTCTTGTAGCTTTAACTTGTTTAATACGTTTTTTATCTAACGCTTCAACTGTAAACGTATAATTCTTGAAGTTTATTTTCTCTTCTTTTTTGGGAAACCTCCCAGATATTTCTAACAAGAATCCCGCAAGTGTTTCACTTTCGCCTTTTTCTTCCTCAAAAATGGATTCATCTTCATCATCTAAAACTTTACAGAAATCTTTAATCGTAGTTTTACCCTCAAAAATATAGTTGTTCTCATCAATTTTAGAATAATGTAAATCGTCATCATCAAATTCATCATTAATGTCTCCTACAATTTCCTCAATAACATCTTCTAAAGTAACCAACCCGCTTGTTCCTCCATATTCATCAACCACAATGGCTAAATGATTTTTACGTGCCCTAAAATCATCTAACAAATCATCTAACTTCTTATTTTCTGGAACAAAAAAAGCTTCTCTTAATAAGGTTTGCCATTTAAAATCTTTTGTATCTAAATGAGCTAGTAAATCTTTGGCATACAAGACTCCTATAATAGTATCAATATTTTCTTCATACACAGGATTTCTTGAGTATCCGTTTTTAAGAATCTTATCTAAAACTACTTGGTAATTTTCATCACTAGACAGTGCAAAAATGTCTATTCTAGGTTTCATTATTTGAACAGTTTCTGTATTACCAAAACTTACGATTCCTTCTAAAATTTTCTGTTCATCCTTGGTAGTTGCTCCATCAGAAGTTAATTCTAAAGCTTGAGACAACGTTTCTACATTAAAATTAGAATTTTTATTACCAAATTGTTTTTCAATCAACTTTGTTAACCAAATTAAAGGCAAACTAAAAGGTGTTAAAATAATATTGAAAATATTTATGAATTTAGCCATCCGTTTAGAAAAACGAAGTGCGTTTCTTGATGCGTAAATCTTTGGCAATACTTCACCAAAAAGCAGAATTAAAAAAGTAACTAAAATCACTTCTATTAAAAAACGAACTGGTATTTTAAAGAGATAAAAGTTAATTGTGTACACAAAATCTGAAAAGAGATTTTCAGCTAAAGAGGCGAATAATAAAACAATTAAAATATTGATAAAATTGTTTGTAATTAAAATTGTTGCTAATAATTGCCTAGGTTTTTGTAATAAACTTACAATAATATTCTCTTCTTTTCCATCACTTGAAAGTTCGTTTAAATCAGTTTTAGAAAGTGAGAAAAATGCAACTTCTGTTCCAGAAATTAATGCTGAACTTATTAATAATAAAAGTAATGCAAGGGCATTTAGTCCTGCTAAAAAGTCAATGGATAAAAAATATAATAATAAAGGTTCAGGATCTGGATCCAAAGTTACTGTTTTTGATTAATTAAAAAGGCAAATCATCATTTTCCTCTTCTACCGTTGTTTTTGGCTGTGCAATTGGTTGCACAATTGGTTGATGAGTTTGCTGTGGTGAATTGTTATCGCTTTTTTTGTTACTCAACATAGTCATTTCATTTACTTGTACTTCTGTAGCATAACGTTTTACGCCATCTTGCTCCCATTGACGATTCTTCAATTTCCCCTCCACATAAACTTTATCTCCTTTGGTTAAGTACTTTTCACAAATTTTTGCCAAACCATTTCTAACTACAAGATTGTGCCAATCTGTATTCGTTACTTTTTCTCCAGTTTGTTTATTAGTATAACTTTCTGATGTAGCTATTGGAAAACGACCTACGCAATTTTGATCATCAAAATAATGCATTTTTACATCGTCTCCTAAATTACCAATTAAAATTACTTTGTTTATTGTACCTGCCATAGCTTAAGAATTTATATCAAAAGTACTAAAAATATCAATTACTTTATAGTTTGATATGCCTCTAAAAAATTAGCAATTAAAACAGGAACAGGATACTTTTCTATCTCATCCCAATTTTTATTGGCTGACACTAAATTTGGTGTTTCCACAATCCAAAATTGAGTATGTAAATGTTGATGAGATAATTTGTGTATTATTTCCTTTTTATTGAATAATGAAATAGTAGTTTCTTTAGGAAATAATTCTAGGAACTCATTAGCAATAATCAAATCCTCTTTAAGAATCGTTTTATCTTTTTCAATTAAAGGAAATTGATATAAACCTTGCCAAATTCCTTTTCCTTTTCTTTCTGATAAAATCGTTTTATTATTATTGGTTTTTACAACCAAAAAATTAAAATAACGCTTTCTCACTTTTATTTTTTTCTCTTTAACAGGAAATTTATCAATTAAGTTTTTCTGCAAAGCCACACAACTATCTGATAAAGAACAAAACATACAAACTGGTTTTTTAGGCTTGCACTGTATGGCACCAAACTCCATTATAGCTTGATTATAGATGGCAGGTTGTTTTGTATCAATTAAAGTTTCCGCTAAAAGTTTAAATTCTTTAATTCCTGCTGATGAGTTAATTGCTGTATCAATTCCAAAATATCTTGATAAAACACGATAAACATTACCGTCTACCACAGCAGTTGGCTCATTAAAGGCAAAAGAGGCAATGGCTGATGCTGTATAATCTCCAACACCTTTTAACTTTAAAATCTCTTTATATGTAGATGGGAATTCGCCATTTAAATCGTTAGCGATATATTTTGCCGTAAAGTGTAAATTTCTAGCTCTTGAATAATAACCTAAACCTTGCCACATTTTTAAAACGGTACTTTCATCTGCATTAGCAAGATCAAAAACAGAGGGAAAAGATTTTGAAAATTTCAAATAATAATCAAGACCTTGTGCAACTCTTGTTTGTTGCAACATAATTTCTGATAACCAAATAAAATATGGGTTTTTAGTTTTACGCCAAGGCAAATCTCTACTGTTTTGTAAGTACCACTGAATTAAAGCGTTAGAAAATTTCATCAATTAAAAATAGATTTGCAATATTACATTATAAAATTCAAATAAAATTAAGTCTATAAATTTTTGGAATTGATTAATTATCATATATTTGCATCCGCATTTTTGAAAGTAATTTAATAAAAATATAGTAAAAATAGAATCATGACGAAAGCAGATATCGTATCGAAAATTTCAGATAAATCAGGAATTGAAAAAACAGATGTTTTGGCAACTGTAGAAGCATTTATGACTGAAGTTAAAGATGCATTAGAAAATGGCGACAATGTTTATTTAAGAGGTTTTGGTAGTTTTATCATCAAAACTAGAGCAGAAAAAACTGGTAGAAATATTTCAAAAAATACGACTATAAAGATTCCAGCTCACAATATTCCAGCTTTTAAACCAGCTAAAACTTTTACTGAAGGAGTAAAAAACAAAGTAGCTGTAAAATAATATAATACTAATCTAAACCTTTAAAGGTTTAAAAACACAAGACAATTATGCCAAGTGGTAAAAAAAGAAAGAGAGCAAAAATCTCTACACACAAAAGGAAAAAAAGAGCTAGAGCAAATAGACACAAGAAGAAAAAGTAAGCTAATGCTTACTTTTTAGTTTAATTGATTAAAGAAAAAGCACAAAAGTTCATTGACATAGAGGTTACACAAACCTCGAATGGTATTACAAATACCTGACAATATTAATCCATCTGCACAATTAAGTGCAGTGTTAAAACCAGTTCAGTATGAAAACAGAATTGATAATTCGTTCAAATTCATCTGATATTGATTTTGCCTTATTAAGAGATGGAAAACTTATTGAATTAAATAATGAAACAACTGGTAACAA
>CAJWAC010000052.1 GCA_913020555.1 uncultured Polaribacter sp.
GCTACGGCTACGGCTACGGTTACGGTTACGGCTACGGCTACGGCTACGGTTACGGCTATGGAGAATACAACACCGATAAAAAGAGAAAGAAAAAGTGGAAGTTATGGAGCTGAGCAATCCAAAAATAGCAATCATCGGTTTAGGTTATGTGGGATTGCCTTTAGCTGTAGAATTTGCAAAAAAATACAAGGTTGTTGGTTTTGACATCAATACACAACGTGTAGAAGAGATCAAAGAGGGAAATGACCATACTTTAGAAGTGTCTACGGGAGAATTAAAAAAAGTATTGGTAGATCATCAGGTGTCCCTATCAAACGGAAAAATCGGATTATTTCCAAGCTCTAATGTGGTGGACATTGCTTCGGCAAACATTTTTATTGTAACCGTCCCTACTCCGATAGACAAACATAAAAAACCTAATCTAAGACCCTTGATCTCCGCTTCTAAAATGATTGCCGGGGTTTTGAAAAAAGTAGACATCGTAATTTATGAATCTACCGTTTACCCGGGATGTACGGAAGAAGATTGCGTCCCGGTTTTAGAAAAACACTCCGGATTAAAATTTAATGAAGATTTTTTCTGTGGCTATTCTCCGGAACGCATTAATCCGGGAGATAAAATAAACACCCTGACGAAGATCAAAAAAGTAACTTCAGGTTCTACTCCAAAAACAGCCAAAACCGTTGACAATTTATACCGATCGATTATTGTGGCGGGAACTCATTTAGCACCTAGCATGAAGGTGGCTGAAGCCTCTAAAGCCATAGAAAATGCGCAAAGAGATGTAAACATATCCTTTGTAAATGAACTAGCCTTAATGTTCGACCGCATGGACATTGACACCCATGATGTGATTGAAGCGGCGGCTACAAAATGGAACTTTTTACCCTTTAAGCCGGGCTTAGTGGGCGGACATTGTATCGGTGTAGACCCCTATTATTTAACCTACAAATCAGAATCTATGGGCTATCATCCGGCAGTTGTTTCTTCGGGAAGAAAAGTGAATGACCAGATGGGTGTTTTTGTGGCATCAAAACTCATTAAGATTATGATTCAAAAAGGGATTCGGATCAAGGGGTCTAATATTCTTATTCTAGGCATTACATTTAAAGAAAATTGTCCGGATATCCGAAACACGCAGGTTGTCGATATTTACAATGAGCTTAAAACCTACAATACAAATGTAGATGTATACGACCCTTGGGCAAACAAAGAGAAGGTCAAGGAAGAATACGAGATTGAATTAATTGAAAATCCCGAACAAACAAAATATGATGCTATTATTTTGGCAGTAGCGCACAAGGAATTTCAAAACATCAATTTTGAACAACTAAAGAGTGAAGGCGTTGTGATTTACGATACAAAAGCATTGATTCCAAAAGGCTTGGTAGATGGACGATTGTAAAAATATATCCGTAAGAACACAACACCCTATTGGTTTAAAAAGAGACTATCATCCCATCCCAAAAAAAGACCTAATGGCTCACCCATACTAGAAGGGATAGCACTTTTATAAATGATTTTGCAAGATATAGTTAGAAGAGTTTAATTTAGTAATAAAAAAGATGACCGTTTTAATTACAGGAGCAGCAGGATTTATAGGCTTTCACCTTGCAAATAAATTATACACTAAAGGCTTTAAAATAGTTGGCCTAGATAACATCAACGATTATTACGACGTTAACCTTAAGCATGCACGATTAGAAGAGCATGGGATTTGTAAGAATCGTATTGAATATGGAGTATTAGTACAAAGTGAAAAACTAAGCAATTACAGCTTTATCAAACTAAACCTTGAAGATAAAGAACAGATTGACGCTATATTTCAAAATCATAAGTTTGATATTGTGATAAACTTAGCTGCTCAAGCAGGGGTTCGTTACTCTATTGAGAATCCATATGCCTATGTAAATTCAAATTTAGTAGGCTTTATGAATATTCTAGAGGCCTGTAGAAACAATCCAATAAAACATCTTTACTATGCCAGTTCAAGTAGTGTTTATGGTAAAAATAAAAAAACCCCTTTCTCGGAAAAAGATAATGTAGATAATCCGGTAAGTTTGTATGCAGCAACCAAAAAGGCGAATGAATTGCTAGCAGCATCATACCACAACCTTTATAATATTTCTTGTACTGGTCTACGCTTTTTTACTGTCTATGGTCCTTGGGGAAGACCGGATATGGCATATTATTCATTTACAGAAGCAATATTAAAAGGAGAAACGATTAAAGTATTTAATAATGGTAATTTAAAAAGAGATTTTACCTATATAGACGATATTATTGAGTCAATAGGCCTTTTGATTGAAAAAGATAAACTTAAAGTCACAAAATTGAATCGAGTATTAAATATTGGGAACAATAAGCCTGTGAAGTTATTAGACTTTATTTCTACACTCGAAAATGCTTTAAATAAAAGTGCCAAAAAGAAATTTTACCCCATGCAGCAAGGAGATGTGCTAGAAACGTATGCAGACATAGATCAACTGATAAAAATTACCGGGTACCACCCTAAAGTTAGCTTATCTGAAGGCATTAAGCGTTTTACTTCATGGCATTGTGATTTTTTAGTGTCTCAAAAAAAGAATCCTGTAAAAAAAAGAAAGACCTAATAATATTTAGGTTTATCAGGCCACTATAAATTAGTCCATTAATTAAACCTATTAGCTTACATAATTCTCAAGCTTTTCGCTTCAAATAAAAACAGTCCATTATAGACGTTCTTGTGGTATCATAAGGTTATTCAAATAGGATGATTCGAAAAATTATTAGCAATAAATTAGTTAAACAAACTGGGACCCTAGCTTCTGGGGCCATGTTAGCCCAAATTATAGGTCTACTTGCAACGCCCGTTTTGTCAAGATATTACTTCCCTGAAGATTTTGGCCTGTTAGGTAGCATATTAACTTTAGCCGGAATTATAGCCGTTATCTTATCTCTAAAATATGAGATGGCCATTGTTCTAACAGAAAAAAGGAAAGAAACATATAGTGTTGTGGGGCTCTCATTGCTAATTATGATTGGCCTATTTTTTATTATAAGTAGCATTCTAATTAAAGAACCTTCTCTATTAAAATATATGGGAGTAAATAACACATCAACTTTGATTGTAATTGTATTACTTTTAATAACATTAGGTCTGGGGGTTCAAAATATTTTATACCAGTGGCACACTAAGTTAGAAAATTACGGGACGATGTCTAAAAATAAGGTCATTCAAAAGATGTCAATCGTGTTTCTACAACTAGTTATTATCTTACTTTTTTCTAATCATTTCGGCTTAATATGGGGATTTACTCTAGGCCTACTGATATCTCTTTTAGTTTTGATATTGCCTTTAAAACAAGAAATAAAATCGTTAAAGCTCAACAAACACGACTTAATACGATCATCAAAAAAATATTTCCGATTTCCTTTATATACAGCCCCTCAAAATTTATTAAATGCAATTTCACAAGGGTTACCGGTCTTATTATTAGGATATTTCTTTGATTTAAAGACTGTGGGTTTTTATTTTTTTGCTGTTCGAATTCTTCAATTGCCATCGAGTGTTATAGGAGGCTCTATAAGACAAGTATTTTATAAACGAGCGAGCGACTTGAGAACGAATATACCACAACTATTTATTGAGTTTAAAAAAACAACGTTTGGTTTATTGTGCCTTATTATAGTTCCCGTAATAATTATTTTTATGTTTGGCCCAGAGCTATTTTCATTATGTTTCGGTTCAGAGTGGGAAAAGGCAGGAGAAATGGCAAAATGGATGATGCTATGGATTGGACTTATGTTTGTGAACCCTCCGTCGAATGCGGTACTTTTGGCACTAAATAAAAACAACAATCAACTTGTATTAGATATTCTTTTGATCTCCATAAGAGCTTTGGCGTTATATATTGGGGGTAGTACTGGAGACATAATCTATACAATAAAATTGTTTAGCATAGTTGGGCTTTTTTTTAATATTATTTTAATTACAATCAGTTATAACTATTTGAGGTATGGAAATAGTATTTGGAGGTGATTTTTTCCCAGGAAGGCGCTGGGAAAACAAGATAATAGAAAACCCTAATTCAATATGGTCTGAAGATGTCTTAGAATTTATAGATGCGGCAGATCTTAGAGTTGTAAATTTAGAAACGCCATTAACTAAGACGGGCTCACCAATTGATAAAATTGGCCCAAATTTAAAATGCCATCCGAATGTTGTAAAATCATTAAAATCTGCTAACATTAATTTGGTGTCATTGGCTAATAATCATATTTATGATTTTGGGCATAAAGGCCTAATAAATACAATGGATATTCTTAATGACAATAACATAAATTTTATTGGTGTTGGAAATAATATTCAGGATGCAAAAAAATCTGTTAGGGTAGCCGATGATGTTGTCTTTTTAAATTATAGCCAAAACGAATGGGGAGTCGCAACTGATACTTCTAGTGGGTTCAATGGCTATTCTATTATTGATATTGTTCAACAAATCAAGGAGCATAAATCAAAAAATAAATTTGTTTGTCTTATCCTTCACCGAGGGCACGAACACTTTTCTTATCCTAGTCCTGAAATGGTTAAAGAGTATCGTTTTTTTGTTGATAATGGTGCAGATTTAATTATTTCACACCATAGTCATTTCTATTCAGGTTATGAAAAATATAAAAGTGGGCATATTTTTTATGGCTTGGGGAATATGTTATTTGACTCTAAAACGAAAGACCCAAGATGGTATGAAAGTTTCCTTTTGAAAATAAAAATAAAAAACAAACTGATTTCAAAATTTGAATTGCTCCCTATAAATCATTATTATAAAATGGGAAAAATTAATTCTACTTTAAAACCCGATCAGTTCTTTAAAAACATCAAAAAAATAAATAACATTATATCAAATCCAAAAAAGTTATACGAAAAATGGGCTGAGCACCTTAATTATATGGAAGCATCATATGCAATTAATCTAAGCAACAAATCTAAATACAGACTAGCTTTAGTTAATAGGTTTCCATTACTAAAGAATCTTCTAATTCCAAAATTAAAAACTAAGCTTACCTATAGAAACTTCTTTGAGTGTGAAGCTCATTCTGAACTAATAAAAGATTTATTTAAAAAATAACATGAAAATAGCAATTCATCCTTTTAAAAATGGTTTTAGTGACTCTTGGCTAGAAGTTCTAAAGAAAAGAAACACAAATTATAAAATTGTAGACTGTTATAGTTCAAATATAATAGAGCAGCTAAATGATTGTACGCATTTGATTTGGCAATGGACACAAGCCGATCCTGTAGCAATGATGATGGCCTATGATCTGACAAAAGCCCTGGAACAAAAAGGAATTAAGGTTTTTCCAAGCTCAAATAATTCATGGCATTTTGATGATAAAGTGGCGCAAAAGTATCTTCTAGAGGCTATAGATGCACAATCTGTAAAAAGCTATGTTTTCTATAATAAGGATACTGCAAAAATTTGGGCATCCTCATGTTCATATCCAAAAGTTTTTAAATTGAAGGGCGGTGCCAGTTCCAATAATGTCAAGCTTGCAAAAGATAAAAAACAAGCAATTCGATTAATAAATAAAGCTTTTGGCAAAGGGTTTACTAGGGTTAACAGATTAGACTTATTTAATGAACGAATTCGAAAGTTCAAACTAACCCCCTCTCACAAAACACTACTTGGACTAGCAAAAGGAGTAGCGCGATTGTTTGTGCCAACTGACTTAGAAAAAACTTTAGGTAAAGATCGTGGTTATGCTTATTTTCAAGAATTCATACCAAATAACGACTCCGATATAAGGGTGATAATTATAGGTGAAAAAGCTTTTGGTATAAAACGCATGGTTCGTAAAAATGATTTTAGAGCCTCCGGAAGTGGTTTAATTAGCTATAATATTAATGATATCCCAAACGAATGCATAAAAATAGCCTTTGATTTAAGTGAAAAATTAAATACCGACTGCTTATGTTATGATTTTGTATACCAGGAAAACACACCTAAGCTTATTGAAATATCTTATGGCTTTGCTCCAATAGCATATATTGGAGTTAAAGGATATTGGAACAAAAACCTAATCTTTACCTATGAACAGAAACCCTTAGCTGACTATATTCTCTTGGATATATTGAACTGTAATGATTAAAAAAGTTTGCTTAACAACAATATTTATAGCATTATTTTCTCAAATGCTGTTTTTGGGGGAACACAATGTTATTTATGCCAATATTCTTAGTTTGCCAGTAGTTCCCGCATTTTTTTTGTCCGTTTATAAAAATAAGGGGAGGCCATATTTTAATTTTCATTCCAAAGCTATAAGCTTCTTACTGCTGTTTTTTCTGTTGAGTTATTTTTGGTCAAATAGCCAAGGGGCGTTCAATTTATTTTCATATAAAGCATTATTTCTGACCCTCATTTTTGTTATTTGTATTTCAAATATAATGAAAGTCCATTCTTCAATCATACCCGTAATGAATGCTTTTTGGGCAATTAGTATTTTTAATTTTTTTATTCTTCTTAGGATTATCCCTCAAGATTTATTTTTTCAATTAGAACCCTGGGAAATCCGTTTTTGGGGAACTTTTAACAATCCAAATCTTGGGGCCATTTCTTTTATATTTTCATTAGTACTTGCAGATTATTATTTAAAAGAACATAAATTATCTGTTTCTTCTTTTCTACGTGTTCTTCTAATAATAATAATGATTATTTCTTTTTTATTAGTTGTAGCAACAGCATCAAAAAAAGGCATCCTTCTGCTTGTTATGTATTTTACTTATAAAATTTTCTCTTTAAAAATAAAAACAATCTTTTCTAAGAATTTTATTTTGATAGGGTTAATTACCTTTATTGGTTTTCAATTTATTGAAACGAATATACTTTCTGACTCTTTTAATGCAACCCAGACGAGGCTTGATGCATTCCTAACACAATACAATAGTACGTTGAACATAGGAGGAAGCACCTCCGATAGGCTTTACTTCATTCAAGAAGGTTTAAAAGGATTTTTCCAGTCCCCTATTCTCGGTAATGGCTTTAAAAGCTTTGAAGCCAGACACGATTTTTATTCACACAATAATTATATTGAATTATTGTACTGTGGAGGTTTATTTGCATTATTAATTTATACTTCGATCTATTTTAAACTAATGGCAAGCATAAGGGCGCAACAAAGAGAGTTAAAAATACTGATTATTTTTTCAGTTTTGGCTCTGATGGCCATTGATATAGCTGCTGTTACATACCTAATGAAAAATATACAGTATTATCTTTGTACGTTGTTTGTATTAATTAACATCACAAAGCTAAGTACACACAAATAATGGCTAAAAAATCCGAAAAAATAATTTGCTTTATAGATTCTTTTGCTAGCGGTGGTGCACAAAAGCAAATGGTTATGTTAGCTAATGGGCTGAGCAAATCGCATGAGGTTAAAACATTACAATATCATAATATTGACTTTTTTTCTAAACTATTAAACCCTAAGGTTAAAAGAATGAAAGTTCTTCACTCAAATAAATTACTTAGAATTATTATGCTACTAACGTTCTTTTACAAAGAAAACCCAAGCGTAATCATTTCTTTTTTATACGGCCCGAATAATTATGCTGCGCTATATAAATTAATTTTCTTTTGGAGAAAAACTAATTTAATTGTAGGTGAAAGAAATCTAAATCTAAATCGATTAAATTTAAAAGATTTCTTGGTCCGATTTAGCCACTTATTTGCAACACATATTGTTTGTAACTCAAACGCACAGAAACAAAAGCTTTCTAAATATTTCAAAAAGAAGTTAGTCTTTATTCCAAATGGTACAATCCATGATGCTAACGTTAAAAAGAAATATGATGAAAAAAAGAAAACGAATACAGTTAAGCTTATTGTACCTGCTAGATTTTTAGACCAAAAAAACCCCATGGGGCTAATTAAATCGATACAACACTTTAAAAATGTAGATGTATATTGGTATGGAGAGGTATTTAAAAGTTTCTCAATATATAGAGAAGCGATGGACTACATAAAAAATAATTCGATTGAAAACTTTCACTTAATGCCCCCTACAGATAATATCTATGAAGAGTTAATTAAACACGACGCTTTAATTTTGCCTTCATTTTATGAGGGCTGTCCTAATGCTATAATTGATGCTATGTATTGTGGTCTTCCTATTTTAGCAAGTAATGTGTCTGACAATCGAATGTATTTAAACCATCAGAATAAGCTTATATTTAATCCTCATGATATTCATGACATCGTGTCAAAAATAAAATATTTTTTATCCTTAGATTTCTCAGAACTAAAATCTATTTCTTACAATAATATTCTTACGGCAAAAAAACATTTTGACGTAGATGTTATGGTAAGTAAATATCTAAAATTGATAAAATGAACCCTATATTGCTTCAAAGGTTTTCTTACTTCATCAGAGAAATTCCAGTTATACCAAAGTTAATTACATACTTAATCCGATTTGCTTATAATTGTTACTTACCGTATAATTTAAAGTTAGGGAAAGGCTTTGTTCTTGGTTACGGTGGTCTTGGAGTAGTAATTCATGATAGAACAAAAATAGGTGATAATTGTCATATTGACCAAAATGTTACTATTGGCGGCACCTCTAAAAAATATAATGTGCCAACCTTAGGTAATCATGTCTATGTTGGCGCTGGAGCTAAAATATTGGGGCCAATAAAAATTGGGAACAACGTTGTAATTGGCGCTAATTCGGTTGTTGTCAAGAACATCCCAGATGGATCTTTAGTTCTTGGTGTCCCAGGAAGAATAGTAAAGTCTGGCATTAAAAAATCAGATTATGTATAATTCATCCCGGTTATTAATTATTGGGTCTGTTCCCCATAAAGGCAAAATATCAACTGTTGGGGGAACTACAATCTTAATGGACAATCTATTATCATACTTAGAGAATAAAACTTTTTTTAAACACATTGCCTCAAATAAATTTTGTTTTAAGGGTTCCGCCATATTTAATACAATATACTCCTTATTGTGCGTACTTATATATGTGCCATTTTCAAAAACGATTATGATTAACTCATCTAGTAATGGTGCTTTTTTATTTGCTCCGTTTGTCTATATTTATTCTAAACTTTTTTCAAAAAAATTTATTTTTAGAATGTTTGGAGGTAATTTAATTGACTTAATTAACTCTAAACCAAAAATAGTAGTTTCCCTCTTTTTTAAAACTGTTGCCAAAGCAGATTTAATATTTGTAGAAACTAAAGCTTTGGTAAAATATATGAGTGTATATAATGCTAATGTGAGATGGTATCCAAATGTAAGAAAGGTAGACGGAGAAAACATCGCTCGTTCTAAGTATAACAAGCGCTTTGTTTTTATAGGGCACATTAAGAAGTCAAAAGGGGTTGCTGAAATAATTAATGCCTTTAAATCTATAGATGATTCTTACTCTATTCACATATATGGAATAATCAAAGATGATGTTATAAATAATATTAAGCTCCCCAACAATGTTAACCACAAGGGATCTTTGCTTCCTGATGAGGTTATTCGAACTCTTAGAAAGTATGATGTTTTAGTTTTACCAACCTTTCATGTCGGAGAAGGATATCCCGGTATAATAATTGAAGCATATTCACAAGGCTTACCAGTAATAACAACAAAATGGAAGCAGATACCAGAAATTGTTGTAAACAATAAAACAGGATTCCTAATAGGCCCAAAAAATAAAAATGAACTTGTTATTGCAATTAAAAGTTTTACGCCTGAAAACTATTCAATGCTATCAGCAAATGCACTTAGTTATTTCAATAATTTTAATTCCGAGCATGTAAATGCTAAAATATTACGTGAAATAGTTAATCTATAAATATGATTTTTATTGGAGATATCGCCTTACCTAGTTTAGGATCTATCAAATATAAGCTGCCGCCATTTTTTTATAACAAACCTATTATTGCGAACTTAGAAGGGTCACTTGTAAATAATGCATCGAAATACTTAAAAACAAATAAAGTAGTTAATGATGTTGCCGCTATTTCAAAAATTTCTAATGAAGTCAACATCCATTTTTCTATATGCAACAATCATATTTTAGACAATAATAATTTTAATGAAACCAAAGAAAATTATTTGAAGTATAATATGTCTGTTTTTGGAGGGGGAGATGATTTAAATGATGCAAGCAGACCGCTAATTTTAGAAAAAGAAAAAACAGTCATCTTTACCTTCGGATGGAAAGTTATTGAATGCATATACGCTAAAAAAAACAAAGCCGGCATTAATCCAATGATTGAGTCTCATATTTTCAGTGAACTTAAATCAATAAAAGCAAAATTTTCAGGATACAAATTATTTGTTTTTTTTCATTGGAATTATGAATTAGAAAAATATCCAATGCCCAACCAAAGAGCTTTAAGCCATAAACTTATTGACTTAGGGGTTGACTTAATTGTTGGAGCTCACCCTCATAGAGTTCAGGGCTTTGAGATTTACAAGGGCAAACCTATTATCTACAGTCTTGGTAATTTTTTGTTTGCTCAAAATAAATATAGACACAGTAAACTAAAATTCCCTGAATTTTGCAATCTTGAAATGGCATTCGAATACATAAATTCAGGCGACCACTTATGTCATTTTTTTGAATACAATCCAATAAAGCAGTCATTAAATTTCTTAAAGACTGAAAACCTTTTATCATCTGATATATTGAAAAATTTGTCTGATTTTGTCACGATCCCAATCAATGAGTATGATGAGTGGTTCAAAAAAAACCGCTACCACAAAAAATTAATCCCTGTTTATAAAAGTTCTGACTCGAAAACTATAATTTTTTTAAAAGATTTATTTAATTTTTTTCGGACTTGTACAATAAACTTTCTTGTAAAACACAACTTGATTAGGATAATTAAAAAGTATGACTAAGCTCATAAACGCTCTAAAGTATCATAAAATAAACGCTCCGGTTTGGGTCGGGAAGTTAGCTTCTCTAATTCCTTTTGAAATAAGGCCTGGCGTTGGTAAAATATATAGACTTAAAAAACATGAAATAAAAAAATATGCTTCTTTAAAAGTGTCCGAAAAAAAACATGAAATATTTAAGTCTTTTTTTTGTGTTTTTAATCATGCATATAATAATATCCCATTTTATAATGATTTTTATCAGCATAAACATAAAATCGATTTAAGAGATATCCAGTCTTATGAAGACATAAAGTCACTGCCGATAATAACTAAAGATTTTCTTCAAAATGTTCCCATAGAAGAAAGAAGCTTTAAAACTCCGAACAGATTGCTGGTTAATACAGGTGGGAGTAGTGGAAAGCCCTTTTCTTTTTATATGGATCCAATGAGATATGGTAATGAATGGGCTCACTTACATAAAATGTGGCGCACTCATAATTACAAGCCAAATAAGTTAATGTTGAAATTTGATGGTAGGTGTTCGAATGAGAATAATATAGAATATGATTTTGTGAGAAATATATTTAAAATAAATCTTAACAAGCCCTATGCAGACACCTTAATCGAATTACAAAAAATAGTTAAGTCATACAAAATAGAGTACTTTTTAGGCTATCCAAGTGCAATCTTTGAGTTTGTAAAATACTGTGAGACAGAGAATAAAGAATTATTACATCATTTAAAAAGAACATTAGTCTGTATATTTTTTTCTAGTGAATACCCTATTCAGTTCCAAAGAAATTACATTGAAGATATATTGGGAATATGTACACATTCATTTTATGGTCATACTGAGACTTGTATTATGGCATCTGAAACAGAGAAATATATTTTCAAAGCCTTCCAGACATATGGTCTATCTGAGGCTGTAGAACAAAATGGAAATATTCACTTAGTTGGGACTTCATATTACAATTTTGCAAGTCCACTTATTAGATACGATACAGAAGACTTGATAGAAGTAGTTAATAATGACGATGGATTATTAAATACATTTAAAATAAAGCAAGGTCGAATTGGAGACTTTATTTTAGATGAAAACAATAAAAAAGTTTCATTAACAGGATTATTATTTGGTCGTCATCATATTCTGTTTAATTATGTGACTAACATCCAAATAAGGTCTATTAAGCCTGGGCTAGCGGAAATTTTATACGTGGCTGATGATGATTTTTCTCAAAAATCAGCTGCAAAGCTATTTGATGCATCAGGTGTTAACATTAAGTTTTTATACAAAAGAATCAAATCTCCAATTAAAACTATTTCTGGAAAGGTGCCCTTAAAAATAGATTGATAGCATTGAATTTATTATTTAATTTTTTTAAACATAGCATTCGCTTTTTTAACACAATAAAGCACTTACGAAGCACTCAGGCATACTATCGTATAATGAATAAATTCAAGCGATTTTTATATAAAAATTGCACCCCAAAAATTAAAGCATATCCAAAGAGCGTCAGCTGGGGAAATAGGCTATACAATACAAAGAGTTTTTTAGGCCCATTACATTTTACTTTTATTAATCAAGAAAAAAAATATTCTGAAAAAATTGATTGGAACTGCCAATCTTATGGGAAACTATGGGCCTATAATTTGAATTATTTTGATTTTCTGAATCAAGAAGACATTTCAAAGGAAGAAGGTCTGACTTTAATTTATAACTACATTGAAGAAGCCTCTAACCTAAAGGACGGTTTAGAGCCTTACCCCATTTCATTAAGGCTTATAAACTGGATAAAATTCATCTCCAAACATCAAATACATGATGAGAAAATTGATAAAATACTTGCCAAACATCTTTCACTTTTAAATAAAAATTTAGAATATCATCTATTAGGGAATCATCTTTTAGAAAACGCTTTTGCTTTACTTTTTGGGGCTTATTATTTTGGAGATGAAACCATTTACAGAACATCCAAAAAACTTTTAGTGTCCGAGTTAAATGAGCAAATTCTTAATGATGGAGGGCACTTTGAGTTGAGTCCAATGTACCATCAATTAATCTTGACACGCCTGTTAGATTGTATAAACCTCGTTGATAATAATCGTTGGAAAAAAGATGACCTTCTTAAAATGATCAAGGAAAAAGCCGGGAGAATGCTTGGCTGGTTACATGAAATAAAATACCAAAATGGTCAGGTACCTTTAGTAAACGATTCTGCTTATGGCATTGCAGCATGTTCTAAAGAAATTTTTGATTACGCAAAGATCTTAAAACTCAAAACCCATAAATCAAGCCTATCGGATTCTGGTTATCGAAGGTGGAATGAAGGTCATGCAGAAATGCTGATGGACATGGGTCAAATAGGTCCCGATTATATACCTGGGCATGCACATGCCGACACCTTCAATTTTGAGTTTCTGTTTAAAGGACGACCAATAATTGTTGATACAGGAATCTCTACTTATGAGAAGAATTCAAGAAGGCAACTAGAAAGATCTACGGAATCACATAATACAATTCGTGTTGATGGAAAAGACTCTTCTGAAGTTTGGGGCGGTTTTAGAGTAGCTCGCAGAGCAAAAATTATTTCCTTTAAAGAAGAAGAAAATAAAATTGTGGCTACTCATGATGGTTATAAAAGAATAGGAGCCTTGCATACTCGTAGCTTTAGTAAGTTGGATCAAAAAGTAATTATTGAAGATATTATTGAGTCAAAAAAATCACATCAGATAGAATCCTTTTTACACTTTCATCCCGATTGTAATATTAGGGTTGAAGAGGATAAAATAAAGGTTGATTCCGATATCACAATTGCATTTAAAAATCACAGAAATTTAATCGTTGAAGAATATGATTTTCCTTTAGGATATAATCGAACTAAAAAGGCTTGTAAAATCAGAACTTCAACAGAAAAAAAATCTAAAATAGAAATATCGTATGAAAATTGATATTATTGCCGGGGCACGACCCAATTTTATGAAAATTGCACCTATTATTGAGGCAATTCAGAATCATCAAACCAAAGGAACTTCTATTTCTTTTCGATTGATACATACCGGGCAGCATTATGATAAAAATATGTCGGGTGATTTTTTCACGCAATTAGGTATACCGGAGCCTGATGTTAATTTAGAGGTAGGATCCGGAACTCAAGCGGAGCAAACAGCGAATATTATGATTCGTTATGAAAAATTATTATTAGATAAGCCTTCTGGTATTTGTTTAGTGGTTGGAGATGTAACTTCTACCATGGCATGCTCTATTGTAGCAAAGAAATTAGGTTTAACAGTTGTTCATGTAGAAGCCGGTATCCGTTCTTTTGATCTTACAATGCCGGAAGAGATAAATCGAATGGTAACAGACTCCATAACCGATTATTTTTTCACCACTTCAGAACATGCAAACGAAAATCTAAAAAAAGCCGGGATTGAAGATAACCGTATTTTTTATGTGGGAAATACAATGATAGATACACTCTTAAAGCAAATGCCCAACTTCATTAAGCCAGCAGTATTTGACAAGCAAAATCTAAAAGCAAAAGAGTATTTTGTAATGACCATGCACCGACCTGCAAATGTAGATGAAGCCCAGAAGCTTCAAGAATTCTTAAATACCATTGAAGAGAATGTAAATGGTTGCCCTGTATTATTCCCGGTACATCCACGCACGGCAAATATTTTAAAAGACATGGGATTGGTCTTTAACACAATACACCAGGTTCCTCCAATGTCTTATTTGGAGTTTAATTATTTGGTTCAACATGCAAAATGTGTGATTACCGATTCGGGTGGAATTACAGAAGAAGCTACGGTTATGGGCGTACCGTGTATGACATTAAGAGATAATACAGAGCGCCCTGAAACACTAAGTCAGGGAACGAATGAATTAATCGGAACAAACCCTCAAAAATTAATCCCAGCTTTAAAAATATTATTCGATGGTCATTGGAAAAAAGGTACAGTACCGCATTTATGGGATGGTAAGACTGCATCTAGAATTGTAAATCATTTATTGACTATTTCATGAGGATCCTTTTCCTAACCGATAATTTTCCTCCGGAAATGAATGCTCCTGCAACGCGTACTTGGGAACATTGTAAGGAATGGGTTAATCTTGGGGTTAATGTGACTGTAATCACATGTGCTCCTAATTTTCCGGAAGGAAAAGTTTTTAAAGGATATAAAAATAAATTTATTCAAACGGAGTTGATTGATGGAATTAAAGTCGTTAGAGTATGGTCTTATATTTCCGCTAATAATGGTTTTCTTAAACGCATCATTGATTATACCTCTTATGCAATAATGTCCTTTATTGTAGGTCTATGGTATAAGTGTGACGTAATTATAGCCACTTCTCCACAGTTTTTTACTACTATTTCTGGTTATGCGCTGTCTGTTTTTAAAAGAAAACCCTGGATTTTCGAGCTAAGAGATTTATGGCCCGAATCAATTAGGGCTGTGGGAGCTATGGAGAACAAAAGGATTTTGGATTTCTTCGAGAAAATAGAGCTCTTCTTATACAAAAAAGCAACTTTAATAATTCCTGTTACTGATTCGTTCAAACAAAATTTAATTAATCGAGGAATAAATGAGTCCAAAATAAAAGTAATAAAAAATGGTGTTGATTTATCAGTATATAAACCCATAGAAAAAGACTCTCAATTATTAGAAAAATATCAACTTAAAAATAAATTTATTGTAAGCTATATAGGAACACACGGAATGGCTCATAATTTATCGTTCATTTTAGATTCAATTAAAGATCTTAATGGAGATATCCACTTTCTATTTATTGGAGGCGGCGCTTCAAAAGAAAAGTTGCTTAATCAGGCCAAACATTTAAATTTAAACAATTGTACTTTCCTGGATTTTGTTCCCAAATCAGAAATATCAAAATATATCTCAATCATAGATGTTGCTCTAGTAAATTTGAAAAAAAGTGACACTTTTAAAACTGTTATTCCTTCAAAAATATTTGAAAATGCCGCAATGAGAAAGCCTATACTTTTAGGCGTAGAAGGTGAATCTGCTCAAATAATTAATTCCTACAAAGCAGGTGAGTGTTTTACTCCTGAGGATAAAGATGATTTTCTTTTAAAATTGAACAAAATATACAACAATAGCAAACAAGAACACAATTGTTATTTTGAAGGCTTGGGAAATTTAGCACAAGACTTCAATAGAAGGAGTTTAGCAAATAAAATGCTAAATACAATCAAATTCATTACTTAATTAAAGTCGTTGGAAGCGAAATAAATTCACACCTATTAATCTTTAGTTATATTTACGATAGCTTTAATTCGGATAACACCATATGCAAACAACAATACTCCTAAATGCTATTATCGTTTTTGTCCTCGCCTTTGCGGTATCGAGCATCTGTGTTCCTTTGGTTATTAGGCTAGCCATTAAGAAACAATTATTTGATGAAAATGGTGGCAGGCATATACACAATGGTTATATACCTCGCTTGGGTGGTATGGCTATTTTTGCAGGTTTCGTTTTTTCTCAATTGTATTTCTCAGTAGACCATTTTTCTGCAAGTACCATTTCAGACACCTATTTACTTCTTATTTTCTCAATGATCCTATTGTTTATACTGGGGCTTGTGGATGATTTGGTAAATATAAATGCCAATTTAAAGTTTATCATTCAGCTTTTAGTGGCATTCATACTC
>CAJWAC010000053.1 GCA_913020555.1 uncultured Polaribacter sp.
AATTCATCTGATATTGATTTTGCCTTATTAAGAGATGGAAAACTTATTGAATTAAATAATGAAACAACTGGTAACAAATTTTCTGTTGGCGATATTTTTTTAGCCAAAATAGGAAAAGTGTTAACAGGTTTAAATGCATCCTTTGTAAATGTAGGTTACCCAAAAGACGGTTTCTTACATTATCATGATTTAGGAGCACAAGTAAATTCATTAAATACATTCATTAAGAAAGTAAGCACAGGTAAGTATAAAGAATTCACTTTAAAAAACTTTCGAAAGGAAGAAGACATTAACAAAAACGGTAGTATTAAAGATGTACTAAAAACAGGGCAAAACCTGTTGGTACAAATTGTAAAAGAACCTATTTCTACAAAAGGGCCAAGATTAAGCTCAGAGCTTTCTATAGCTGGTAGATTTTTGGTTTTAGTTCCTTTTTCTAACAGAGTTTCTGTTTCACAAAAAATAGAAGATTCAAAAGAAAAAGAACGTTTAAAAAGATTAGCAAAAAGCATTAAACCGAAAGGTTTTGGTGTTATTTTAAGAACTGTTGCAGAAGGTAAAAAAGTTGCGGAATTAGATAAAGATTTGCAAAACTCTCTTGAACGTTGGAAAACAATGTGTAAAAGTATACCAAATACAAACACACCAACTAAAATTTTAAGCGAGTTAAACAGGGCTTCATCTATTTTAAGAGATGTAATGAATGAAACCTTTACCAACATTGTAACAAATGATGAAACGTTGAAAGTTGAGATAAAAGAGTATTTACAAGAAATTTATCCAGAAAAAGAAAAAATAGTAAAACTCCATAGATCTCCAACTCCGATTTTTGAAAAATACGGAATAGAAAGACAGATTAAAACATCGTTTGGAAAAACAGTTTCTATGAGCAAAGGTGCCTATTTAGTAATAGAGCATACAGAAGCTTTGCACGTTATTGATGTTAATAGCGGAAACCGTTCTAATAAAGCAGGTTCTCAAGAAGATACAGCATTAGAAGTTAACTTAATTTCTGCCACAGAAATAGCACGACAATTACAATTGCGTGATATGGGTGGTATTATAGTAGTTGATTTTATTGACATGCACAAAGCTGAAAACAGAAATAAACTGTTTCAGCATTTAAAAGAGCAAATGGCTTTAGATAGAACAAAACATAAAATTTTACCTCCAAGTAAATTTGGGCTAGTACAAATTACAAGACAAAGAGTTAGACCTGAGTTGAGTATAAAAACTACCGAGGAAAACCCAAACAAAAATGGACAAGTAGAAGCTCCAATAGTTTTGTTAGACAAAATTGAGGCTGATTTAGAAAAATACGTTTCTAAATTAGAAAGTAGCAAATCAACCAATAAGAAGATACAATTACATGTTCATCCTTTTATAGCTGCTTATTTAACAAAAGGAGTAAATTCAATTCGTTTTAAATGGTATTTAAAACACAAAAAGTGGATTACAATTATACCTAGAGATGCTTACACATATTTATATTACAGGTTTACTTCTTCTAAAGAATAAACTGTAATAAGGCAATAATTTATTATCAAAAAACCCCATAACTATTTAGTTGTGGGGTTTTATATTTTAGAAGATTATTTATCAACTCCAGGGATCTGTATTTACCTCCAATTCTTTTTGACTTGGTAATAATCCTTTTGACCTTTGGTCTGTTTCTCCAATTTTAAGGCAGGAGAAAAGTAAAAAACTAATTTCTAAATCCTTTTTATCTAATACAAACAACTTTGCAATACCTTTAAATTCTGAATCCTCAGAAGACTCATCTATTTCCGCAACCTTAACCCCATCTTTAAAAATAGAAAATCGTTTTTTATAGTTTACTTTTATTTCATATAACATCTGATTCATTTCAATTGTATAGATTGTTCTTCTATTATTTTTAGAAATTAGACCTGGCAATAAAACATTATCTTGTTTGATATGATAAACCATTCTCCATTTCCAAAATTGAAATTGTTTTGTAATCGTATAAATTACCTTTTGATCTGTATTAAAAATTTCGCTAATAAATTTACCAAACTCCATAAACCAGCTTGAAGAAAATACTATTTCTTTAGCCGAGTAAACTTCTATATTATTATTAAAATGTTTTATGGGAAATGTAATGAGGTTCATAGTTTAAGCAGATTAATATTTATTTTCTAAAAAATGTACAACTAAATCAGGAAAATCAGTAAAAGCACCATCAACATTTGCATCTATTAAAAGAGTTTGCATCATTTCTTCAAAAGACAAAAAATCATTTAAATCATCTGCTCTAAATGTATAAGGATGCACTTTTAAACCTAATTTATGAGCCTCTGCAACAAGATTGGTAAATTGCCATTTACCATTTACTTTTTTATCTAGAATCTGCTTATACCAAGGACCTAATCCATCTGCATAAGTTGCAAAATACTCCAATTTATTTGTTTCTTCTGAATTCTCAATTAGTTGTACTAAAAATAATTCAGATTTTAACTCAACTCGAATTCTTTCCAATTCTTCTGCATCAAAACATTGCAAAATACAATTATCTTTCTTTGTGTTGTAACCATAATCAGCAAGAACTTTTAACACAATTTCTGTGAGATTCTTCCCTTCTTTTTTATGAAAAACAGGTTGTTTAATTTCTGGGTAAATTCCAATATTTTTATGTGTTGATTTATTTAAACTTTGAACCAACTCAATTTCTTCTTGTAAAGAATGGAGTTTAAAATTTCCTTTCCATATTGGAAAACGATTTTGGTATACTTGTTTCCCTGTTTTAGAATCAAATCGTTCTGTAGCTTGTAAGGTTTTTAGTTCATTAAATGTAAAATCTATAACATAATATCTTCCATCAGTTCTTTTTCTATTTGAAAATTTTACAGCTACATCAGTAACATCATCCAAATAAATATCATGAATAACAATAGGAATATTGTCTTTACTCAATACCAAATCTTGTTCAATAAAATCCACATTCATAGCATGTGCCATTGCTTTTGATGCTAAAGTATGTTCTGGTAAATAAGCAGAAGCTCCTCTGTGGGCAATCACTATTTTTTTATTCAATATAATTTCTTTTTTATTTGGATTACAAGAAACGCATAGCAAACCTATTAAAATTACTAAAATTGATTTCATTTGAGTAAAAATTTATTTTTAAAGATATAACTTTTGTAATTTTGTATTATGAAGTTAGCGTTAAAAATAATGTTTATAGTTTTTGTAATTTGGATGATTACCGGAGCTTATTTAGTAAACACAGAACACGAAAAAGCTCAAATTGTAATGGGCTTAGGAGTTTTATACTTGTCTTTTATTTTTATGCCTCTTTTTATCTATTACAGATATAAAGATGGTAAATACAAAAAGTACATCATTAACGACGAAAAATTAATAAAAGCGTTTAAAGACGTTGGTAAAGACTAATCTTTCTTTTTCAAAAAAGCATATACTGGAAAATGGTCTGAAAAGCCTCCTTGATACCATTTACCAACATACGTTCTAAAAGGACTACCTTTATACTTCCCTCTATGCACCCTCATCCAATCTTTATTAAAAACTTCAGCATGTTTAAAATGGAGTTTTCCTTCTTTTTCTTCTAAAAAATTTTTAGAAAAAATTATTTGGTCGAATAAATTCCATTTACCATTATAAGTTAAGGAACCACTTTTATCCTTATCTAATAGTTTTTTCATAGGATTAAAAAAATCATCTTTAACCATATAATCTTGCACACTTTTACTTGTTGGATCATCATTAAAATCACCCATAATTATAATTTTAGGATCAAATTCTTTGTTTTTAATCACCTCTATAATCTCTCTAACTACTTTTGCTGCTGCAATTCTTTTAGGCTCAGTCTCTAGAGCACCTTCTCTTCTAGAAGACCAATGATTTACTAAAACATGTACTAATTCACCATGCAGATTCCCGCTTACTTTTAAAATATCTCTTGTATAATCTCTTGCTCCTTCATTATCTTCTAAATATATGGGATAAGTTGTAGCGTCTAAAAGTTCAAAAACTACTTTGTTATATAATAATGCTACATCAATTCCTCTTTCATCAGGAGAATCATAATGTACAACACCATAATGATGTTTTCTCAAGTATAATGAATTAGCTAAATCTGAAACCACCTTTTTATTTTCTACTTCAACTAAACCTATAAGTGCAGGTGGAGTATTGGTTCTATTTAAACCTAATTTAGAAATTACAGAACCTAATTTCTTGATTTTTATACCATAACGTTTATATGTCCATTTTTTCTTACCATTTGGAGTAAAATCATCATCTAATGTATTTGGATCATTAGAAGTATCAAACAAATTTTCTACATTGTAAAAAGCAATTGTAGCAATATTCTTTTTTTGTTTTGATGAAGAAATTGATGGAAACATATTGTGAGTTTAAAAGTAAAAATAGACAAATATTTAAGATTAATACAAAAGAGTTTATAACTTTAAAATGAATTTTATTAAGAGTTATAACATCATAAATAATTTTTAAAACACAAAAAATTAACTTATTGTAAATAAATTCTTAACATTTAATTTAGATAAAATGTAAGTAATAATTTTAATTTTGTCGTGTAGATTATTTCTTTATATAAGAAAGAGACTTATAAAAAGAAAAAGTTAAAACTTTGAATTAGTTTCAAAAGCCTCAATTTTCATTGAGGCTTTTTCTATTTATAAACACAAGATTTGTTTGTACTTTTGCAACTTATGATAGATCAAAAAGAAGCCAAATCTGAAAAAGCTGTTTTAATTGGTATAATTACACAACAACAAGACGAATCTAAGTCTGATGAATACCTTGATGAGTTAGAATTCTTAACCTCAACTGCTGGAGGTGTTACTGTAAAACGTTTTGTCCAAAAAATGGAGAAACCAAACCCTAAAACATTTTTAGGAACTGGTAAATTAGATGAAGTTAAAAGTTTTATAGATTCTCACAATATTGGTACTGCTATTTTTGATGATGAACTTTCACCAGCGCAACTCAGAAATATTGAGAAAATTCTAGACTGTAAAATTTTAGATAGAACCAATTTAATCTTAGATATTTTTGCCCAAAGAGCGCAAACTAGCTCTGCAAAAACACAAGTAGAATTAGCACAACACGAATATTTATTACCGCGTTTGACACGACTCTGGACACACCTAGACAAGCAAAAAGGAGGAATTGGAATGCGTGGCCCTGGAGAAACTGAAATTGAAACAGACAGACGTATTATTCGCGATAAAATAACGCTACTCAAAAAACGGTTAAAAACCATTGATAAGCAAATGGCTGTGCAACGTAAAAACCGTGGTAAAATGGTGCGTGTTGCTTTAGTGGGTTACACCAATGTTGGTAAATCTACTTTAATGAATGTAATTAGCAAAAGTGATGTTTTTGCTGAAAATAAACTCTTTGCAACTTTAGATACTACTGTGCGTAAAGTAGTTATTAAAAACATTCCTTTTTTAATGACAGATACCGTTGGTTTTATCAGAAAGCTACCAACACAATTGGTAGAGTCCTTTAAATCTACCTTAGATGAAGTTCGTGAAGCAGATCTATTATTGCATGTTGTAGATATTTCTCACCCAAATTTTGAAGATCACATTGCTTCAGTAAATTCTATTTTAGCAGATATTAAATGCCATGACAAACCTACCTTTATGGTTTTTAATAAGATTGATGCTTATGAACACGAAACCATTGCTGAAGACGATTTAGAAACCCAAAAAGGAAAAGAACACTATACGTTGCAAGACTGGGAAAAAACTTGGATGAATGACAAAGAAGTAGCATCTATTTTTATTTCTGCACTCAATAAAGAGAATTTAGATGATTTTAAAGACAAAACGTACGAAGAAGTTAAGAAAATCCACATTCAACGTTTTCCTTATAATGACTTCTTGTACTACGAATATAAAGAAGAATAAGTACTTTGAAGCCTTCAATAGTTAAGAACGATAAAAATTTAAAAAGACTTAATAGCCTAATTACAAATAATTTTTACTCTGGCTTTATTGTTGATGATAAATTTGAATTAATAAGAAATCATTTTCCAAATAACTTTAGAATAATTGGAATTTTAAGTGACAGAAGTTTCGAAATTAAATCTGATTATAAAGCAACAATGAGCATTATTCGGAAAATTTTACTGATAATTTTTGCCATTAGTGCAATATATTTTTTGATAATTCAAAATTGGTTAGTTTTAATATTCTTCATTTTATTTATTCTATTTGATTTTATTTATCTTAAAATAAAAACGGATAAGGAAATTAAAATTTTTACAGAAAAACTTTTAGAATTAGACAAATTCAATTAAAATACAACTGTTAAAATTCTAACAACATCAAAAAGCAATTGTGGTATTCTGCAATCCGTTTTTTATCTTTACGATAAATCGAAACACATTTTTTGAAACTCGTAAAATTCACAAAAAAAGGCATTTATTGTATTCCAGGAAATTTTTATTTGGATCCTTGGTTTCCTGTAGATTATGCCATTATTTCTCATGGACACGCAGATCACGCAAGGTGGGGTAACAAACACTATTTATGCCACAATGATTCTAAAGCTATTTTAAAACATAGAATTGGAAAGGATATTTCCATAGAAAGTCTGGCCTATAATCAACCTAAAAAAATCAATGGAGTTAACGTGAGTTTTTTTCCTGCAGGCCATATTATTGGTTCAGCCCAGATAAGATTGGAGTATAAAGGTTATATCGTTGTTTTTTCTGGGGATTATAAAACTCAACCTGACTTTATTACCACGTCTTACGAACCTGTAAAGTGTAATGAATTTATTACAGAAAGCACTTTTGGTTTACCCATTTACAAATGGAAAAGTGAAGCAGAGTTGCAAACAGAGTTACAAAACTGGATTTATCAAAACCAACAAAATAATAGAACAAGTGTTTTTTTTGGCTATAGTTTAGGCAAAGCACAAAGAATAATGAAACTGATAGAAAATACAGATAAAATCTTTGTACATTCTGCCATTCATAATTTAAATAATGCCATTTCTGAATCGGGAATTCCACTTCCAAAATCAACATTAATCACTACCGATTTTAATAAAAATGATGTTCAAAATAAAATTGTCATTTTACCACCAGCCTTATTGGGCTCTAGAATGTTAAAAAAGATTCCAAATGCTGCGACTGCAATTTGTTCTGGTTGGATGCATATTCGTGGCAATAGACGTTGGAAAGGAGTTGACGCTGGATTTGCTGTAAGTGATCACGCAGATTGGGAAGGCTTATTAACTGCGGTTAAAGCTACAGAAGCAGAAAAAGTATATGTAACTCACGGTTCGCAAGCCGTTTTTTCTAAATACTTAAACGAAATTGGTATTGAAGCACATGAACTAAAAACAGAGTTTGGGGATGATGAATTGAATAAAGAAGAAGTGAAAACGGAAACTGTTTAATCAATGCAAGACTTCTCCAACTTAATTAGCGCAATTGAAATCACCAATAAAACAAACGCAAAAATTGATGCTTTAGTCAGTTATTTTAAAACTGCACCAGACGAAGATAAATTGTGGTTGATTGCTTTATTTACGAGAAAAAGACCATCTAGACCAGTAAAATCAAATCTGATGAAAACTTGGTGTACAGAAATCACGAAACTTCCTGAATGGCTGTTTTTAGAAAGTTACAGCACTGTTGGAGATCTAGGAGAAACCTTGGCTTTATTATTACCAAATCCAGAAAATACGATACAAAAACCACTTCATATTTGGATTAATGAACTCATCAACCTAAAACCAAAAACAGATGAAGAAAAAAAAATATACGTTTTAAAAGCCTGGAATAGTCTAGAAACAAAACAACGTTTAATTTTTAATAAATTAATAGGTGGTAGTTTTAGAATTGGAGTTTCTAAAAAAACATTGGTAAACGCTTTATCTAAATTATCGGGCATTGATGCCAATCAATTAATGCACAGTATTATTGGAAACTGGACTCCAAATTCCATCACTTTTGATGATTTATTAAATGGAAAACACATCAATTATGATAATTCTAAACCTTATCCTTTTTGTTTGGCCTATGCTTTAGATAAAGAGTTGGTAGCTTTAGGCGATAAAAACGATTGGCAAGTAGAATATAAATGGGATGGAATTCGCGGACAAATCGTTAAAAGAAATGATGAAGTTTTTATTTGGTCTAGAGGAGAAGAACTGGTTACCAATCAGTTTCCTGAATTGGTGGAAGCAATTTCTAACTTAGAGGGTGATTTTGTAATTGATGGTGAGATTTTAGCCATAAAAGACAGTGCTGTATTATTATTTAACGATTTACAAAAACGTTTAAATCGTAAAAATATTACTAAAAAATTGATGGAAGAAGTTCCTGTAGGTTTCTATATTTATGATATTTTAGAATTAAATAATATGGATTTACGTTCTTTTTCTATGCAAACTAGGCGAACGAAATTAGAAAAGCTATTTCTTAAAAATAGCGCTGAAATTTTAAAATTATCTACAATCATCAACTTTAAAAATTGGAATGAGTTAGACGCGTTAAGAAATACAGCCAGAAATTTCAATTCAGAAGGTTTAATGTTGAAAAAAAAGTCATCAATTTATAACGTTGGAAGAAAAAAAGGTGATTGGTGGAAATGGAAAGTAGATCCGTTAACTATTGATGTTGTGATGATTTACGCCCAAAAAGGAAGTGGAAGAAGAAGTTCTAAATACACAGATTACACTTTTGCTGTTAAAAAAGAAGACAAACTAGTTACTGTAGCAAAGGCTTATTCTGGGTTAACAGATAAAGAAATTACCGAGATTTCGAGGTGGGTTAACAAAAATGCCTTAGAAAAATTTGGCCCAGTAAGAACTGTAAAACCAGAGTTAGTTTTTGAAATTGCGTTTGAAGGTATTGCTTACAGCAAACGCCACAAAAGTGGAGTGGCTTTGCGTTTTCCAAGAATAAAACGTTGGCGAAAAGATAAAACTGTAAAGGATATTGATACTATTGAGAGTGTAAAAGCACTCATTTAGACTGAAATTAATTGGAAACTATAAACCAAAAATTCGAAACTTAAAAAATTGAGCAACTTTAAAAAAACCCAAGGTTATCAAATCGTCCAAAATTGGATGACAGAAAAAGGAAATAAACCTTTTAGTTATCAGTCGCAAACTTGGGAGCGCTATCATAACAATTATAGTGGAATGGTTGTTGCCCCAACAGGTTTTGGTAAAACATTTTCAATTTTTTTAGGAGTAGTTATTGATTATTTTAACAATCCACATCAATATAAAAAAGGATTAAAACTTATTTGGATAAGTCCTTTGCGTTCTTTGGCAAAAGATTTGGCAAAAGCAATGCATAAGGTTGTAGATGAAATTGGTTTAGATTGGGAAATTGCTGTTAGAAATGGAGATACACCAACAAACATCCGCAGAAAACAAGAACGTTTAATGCCTGATGTTTTACTAACAACTCCAGAAACATTACACTTATTATTTTCTCAAAAAAAGAATTCACGTTGGTTCAAAAATGTGAATTGTATTGCTGTTGATGAATGGCACGAATTACTAGGTTCAAAACGTGGGGTATTGGTGGAATTGGCTATTGGCCGTATTAGAGAATTATCAAAAAAAACTAGAATTTGGGGAATTACGGCAACCATTGGTAATTTAAAAGAAGCGAAAGAAGTTTTAATTCCTTATCAAGGTTTAAAAACCACCATGATTAAAGCTAAGGAAAAGAAAAAAATCGAAATTATTTCTGTGTTACCAGATGAAGTAGAGGAATTATCTTGGGCAGGTCATTTGGGCAAAAAAATGAGCTCTAAAATCATTCCAATTATCTATCAAAATAACACAACTTTAATATTTACAAATACCCGAAATCAGAGTGAATTGTGGTATCAAATTATTATTGATGAAGCTCCAGATTTAATTGGTCAAATTGCTATTCATCATGGTTCTATCGCAAAAAAACAACGTAATTTTATTGAAGATGCCATTTCTGAAGGTGTTTTAAAAGCTGTGGTTTGCACATCATCTTTAGATTTAGGTGTCGATTTTAAACCTGTAGATTGTGTAATTCAAATAGGTTCAGCCAAAGGAATTGCTCGCTTTTTACAACGAGCAGGAAGAAGTGGCCACTCACCTTTTGAAACTTCAAAAATATATGCTGTTCCTACACATTCCCTGCAATTAATAGAAGTGTCAGCTGTTAAAGAAGCCGTAAAACAAAATGAAATTGAGGCAAGATATCCTTACATACTAACCTATGATATTTTAGTACAATTTTTAGTTACTTTAGCTGTTGGTGAAGGTTTTAAACCTAATAAAACTTTTGAGGTCATCAAACAAATTCATGCCTTTCATTACCTGACTAAAGAGGAATTTGATTGGTGTATTCATTTTATCACTCAAGGTGGAAATACCTTAAACGCTTACGAAGAGTTCCATAAAGTTGTTTTAGATGAAGACGGGTTTTATCGTGTAAAAAGTAGAAGAATTGCAATGATGCATAGAATGAATATTGGTGTTATTGTTGGTGAAGTAATGCTCTATGTAAAATTCTTTTCTGGGGGCTATATTGGAATGGTAGAAGAGTTTTTTATCTCTAAATTAAAGAAAGGAGACGCATTTGTAATTGGTGGAAAAGTTGTAGAAATGCATCAAATAAAAGACATGACTGTTTTGGTAAGAAAAAGCAAATCTAAAAAAGCCATTACGCCAAGTTGGTTGGGAGGTAGATTGCCATTAACATCATATTTAACCCATTTTTTAAGATTAAAATTAAGCGATGCAATAACCGCCAATATAAAAGAGAAAGAATTAAGCTTTTTACATCCTTTGTTAAAAAGACAAGCTGAAAAATCACATATTCCTAAACACGACGAGTTTTTAACTGAATTAATTAAAACTAAAGATGGTTATCACTTATTTATGTATCCTTTTGAAGGAAGGTTAGTGCACGAAATTATGGCAAGTTTAATTGCATATAGAATTAGTAAACTAAAACCTTTAACTTTTACCATTGCTCAGAATGATTATGGATTTGAGTTACTTTCGGATCAAGAAATCCCAATAAATGAAGCTAATATTGAGCATATTTTATCTAAGGAAAACTTAATGCAAGATATTACCGCAAGTATTAATGCGAGTGAAATGGCATCCAGAAAATTTAGAGATATTGCTGTAATTGCTGGTTTGGTCATACAATCACAACCCGGAAATAAAAAGACTAACAAAAGCTTACAATCTTCTTCTGGATTAATTTTTAGGGTTTTAAACGATTATGAGCCTAATAATTTATTGTTAAAACAAGCTTATAACGAAGTTTTTGATTACGAATTAGAAAAAGTACGATTGCAAAATGCATTTCAACGTATTTATGAAAGTAAAATTATTTTAAAAAAATCTAAACATTTTACTCCTTTAAGTTTCCCTTTAAAAGTGGACAGTTTAAGAGGTACATTGAGTAATGAAGAACTTAGCAAACGAATTGCACGTATACAAAAGCAAGCTTTAAAATGATAAAAAAAACTGCAATTGTATCTAAAAAAGTAATTTGTAACAACACTGTTTTAGAGATCACAAATCAACGTGCCATATTTTGGGAATCTCAAAAAAGCGTTATTTTAAGCGATTTACACATTGGTAAATCCGCACATTTTCAAAAAAGTGGTATTCCTGTTCCTTCTTTAGTTTTGCAAAATGATTTAGATAGATTAGAACAATTAATCCATCATTTTAGTGCAGAAAAATTAATCATTGTAGGAGATTTATTTCATGCGGAATACAATAAAGATTTAGATACCTTTAAAAGTTGGTTGACAAATTTTAATGATTTAAAATTACTATTGATTAAAGGGAATCATGATAAACTAAAACATTCTATGTATAATGATTTCAATATTGAGGTGCATCAACCTTCATTAACAATAAAATCATTGCAATTTGTGCATGATATTAAGAATTCTAAAACGGAACATTTTACCATTTCTGGCCATACACATCCAGGAGTTGTGCTAAAAGGAAAAGGAAGACAACGAATAAAATTACCTTGCTACCAAGTAACTCAAAATCAATTGATTTTACCTGCATTTAGTTTATTTACAGGTTTAAATATGAAAGATGCTCCAAAAGATTGTAAAAATTACGCATTTACTAATGATGCTATTTTTGAAATTTAAGTTTTAAAAGGAAGAAATAATTACTCTTGCTTTTTATCATCAACAATACCCATTTTTTCTGAACGACTTTTCCAAGATTTTCTTGCTAAGGCCTGTAAATCTGCAACATTATCAGTTTCATCCATAATTTCTAAACCCAATAAAGTTTCTATTACATCTTCTTGAGAAACCAAACCACTTACAGAGCCATATTCATCTACAACTAAAGCAATATGTTCTTTTTCATTAATTAATTTATCAAATAAATTTGGAATGGATAACTCTCTATCTGTAATTAAAATATTTCTTCTAATGGTTGCTAAAGAATCTTCTCCTTTTCCATTTATAATGGCTTCTAGTAGACTATCTTTTAAGAAATATCCTGTAATTTCATCCGGGTTTTCTTTAAAAACAGGAATTCTAGAGAACCGCAATTTTTTATGAGCATCGTAAAAAGATTGTATGGTTTGACTTTCATCGGCAGTTTCTAAAACCGATCTCGGCGTCATTACATCATTTACTTTTATCTCTTTAAAACCTAACAAATTCCGGATAACTTTACTCTCATTCTTTTGAAAAACGCCATCTTTTTCCGCCATTTCTGTCATCACTAAAAATCCTTCTCTGCTTAAAATACTTCCATGCCCTTTGCCTCCAATTAATTTTGTAGTCAATTGTAAGAGCCAAAGAATACCTGTATATTTCAAAGGAAAAATCATTACTTTTAAAGCTTTTGAGGTAAAGTTTGCCAAACTTTTCCAATACGTTGCTCCAATAGTTTTTGGAATAATTTCTGAGGCAACTAATATTAAAATTGTCATAATTGTAGACACAATCATCACCATAACATCCTCTGTTATTTGAATCCCAAAAATATTTCTAGTAGTTGTGCCATACAATTCAGCATAAGCTACTTTTGCTTGAACCCCCACCAATATTGCACCAACCGTATGCGCAATAGTATTTATTGTTAAAATAGCAATTAAAGGCTTGTCTACATCTTTTTTTAAAGTTTCTAAATCAGTTGCATAACTTTCTCCTTCACTTTTTTTAAGATTGATAAAAGTAGGAGTTATACTCAATAAAACCGCTTCTAAAATAGAACACAGAAAGGAAAAAAATATTGATATGGTTGCGTAAAAAATTAATACCGACATTTATAGAAGTTTAGATTACAAAAGTAATTAAAATAAAAAACCTCAAGAGTTACTTGAGGTTTTTTAAATACTATTTTTTTATTTAAAAAGCATAGCTTAAACCAAATAACCAATAAGATTGTAATTTGTTATCTGCCTCTGCCAAATCTTTATCTTGAGAGTTGGCAGCCTCTTGTTGATTCTTTCTTAAACCAAACTCAAAACCTAAACCAATTCCTTTCCATACCGTGTAACCAAGAGAGTTTGTCCAAGTCCAATTAGATAAATCTCCATCTTTATAACTTTGAAACATTGATAAATTAGATTTTACACTTAATCCACCATACTTATTCGTGTAATCTGCCACTATTTTAGCACCTAAAGAAGAATCAAAAACGGTATCTCCACTACTAAAAACAAAATTATAGTTTCCTGGATGCATCACTACAACTAAATTACTTGTTGGTGTCCAAGTTAAACCCGCACCTAAATCTAAATATCCAGGATCATTGAAATTATCAATTAAAGTAGACCTATATTCTGCTAAAGCAGAAAGCGCCCATTTTTTATTTAATCTTTTACCATACAACGAAGAAATTGTAAAAACATCTGTAGCTGTTTCAAAATCATCGGAATCATCCGGCTCATTCTTATCATCTAATTTTACCCAACCTAAATTAATGGTCGTGGAATTTCTCCAGAAAAAATCTTCTTGAATTAAATTGGCAAAAGCGTTTACCGTAAACCCAATATTACCAGCACTTACATCTGGTTCATTTCTAGCATACCAATTATTAAAACCAGATAAACTTGCTCCAATAGTACCAAAAGCACCTTTTCTCCATCCAGGAAGTGCATCAATTTTGCCTTGTAAAGCATCCGCTTTAGCTTGTAATTTTGAAATAGAATCTTTTTTAGATGCTAATTCTTTCTTTAATACTTCAGCAGTTTGAGCTTGCAAAGAAAAGCTTAACCCAAAAGCTAAAAATAAAATGATAAAATTTTTCATATTACTTGTTTTACTATTATTTAGTATAAAGATACGCTTTTACCTTTAGAGGATAAAATATTTAATAAGTGACTTTGTCGTGAAAATTATAATTGACACCCAAACCAAACAGTTGTCGGAATTGGATTTTACTAGAAGCATTATCATCTATAATTGTATGAAATGTCATTTGCATTTTTATAGATTTATTTACTTTAAAATGAATATTTGTTTGATAATCTGTATCTATATTACCCACATTTGCCAAATAATCAGAATATAAAGTAATTATATTTTCCATCTGAATATTTTCCATCAAGTTAAATTTGTAATAACCAGATAAATTAAAACCTAAACTAAAAGCTGTATTTCTGCCCTCTTTAACTCCAAATTTACCAGAAAAAAAATCGTTTACTAAGGTATATCTTGCAGTTGCTGGAGCAATATTCATATTTAAATTATCAGATTTCTTCCATAGTACTCCTGGCCCAAAAGTTATGTAAGCAGGGGATAAAAAATCTGATACGGACTCTTTTGGTTCTATTTTATAATTAAACCCCTCTGTATATTGAGTTTTAAAATTCCCCAAAAATGAAAAAAACCAATATTTTGTTATTTTTATACCTAAAACTGAATTCAATTCAAAACGATCATCTGTTTTTCGCCAACCTTTTTCGCTTAAATGACTCAAACCAAAGCCAGATATCAATCTTGTATCCCAATTGATATTACTTTTCTTATAATTAAAATCATAATTTATATTCAAATTTCCTGCAAAAGTATTTTCACCACCAGAAGCCCAATTTGAAAATGAAGATTGATTAAAAAGAAAACCAAATCTTCCTTTGATTTTCCATTTTGGTTGAAGTTCAGCTTTTTTCTTCTCTTGAGCTAAAATACTTAGAGATATAAGCACAAAAAAAAAGAACACAAAGTTTTTCATGAATAAATTTTAAACAAAAATAAATTTATCTATTATAAAATAAAATTATTTTTTTGTTTTATATAATGGCACTGTAGAGCAGGCCTCGCCAAACATTATTGATTTAGCAATAGGTTGTAATTTTGCAATTAAAAAAGCAAAAGCTGAATTTGGAATTGGTTTATCGGCACAACCCTTAATAATAACTGGTTTATCTACAAAATCTTTGAAATCTAGAAAACCAATGAGTTCTTGATAAATTACGGTTTCTAATAATTCTAGATCTCCAATAACTACTTTGTTCGCAAAGGGTATCAATTCTGCAGCAACTAACATAAATGCCCAAGAAGGAATAATGGCATCTGCAGAGCAAATTATAGCAACAAATGATTTTTTATACTGAGACCAATCGTGATTTTTAACAGCTGTTCTAAAATCTTTTTCTTTTAAAATTATTTCTTGAAATAGCCAATCTTTAATATCAAATACAACCCTTTTCCCTTCCGGATAAATTTCTTCTAAATCAAAGGTTCTTAATTTGCTATTCGCAACTCTATTTATGATTTCCTTATCTGTATTCAAAATTCAATTATTTATTCAATATTACTAAAACAAAAATACTTTTAAAGCATTCCCAATTCTAATTTTGCTTCTTCACTCATCATTTCTTGTGTCCAAGTAGGATCAAAAGTAATTTCTACTTCACATTCATTGATTTGCTTTAAAGTCTTTACTTTATCCTCTACCTCAACTGGTAAT
>CAJWAC010000054.1 GCA_913020555.1 uncultured Polaribacter sp.
TCTCATAAAATTAAATTGGGTGCAAATATAGCTTAAAATATAGATTAACGACTAGTTCTTAATCGATTAAAATAGGCTTGTAAAATTAGTAATATTTATATTTTTGAAATAATATTTCTATTATAAATTATTTGTGCAGCATTTATCTTCTTTACATTGGCAAAATTTAAGATTGTAAATATGAAATCCTACTAACCCAAGAGAAGGAAAATATATGAAGTATTCTGGTATAGAAAACCATTGGGCTTTTTCATTTAAAATTGTGAAAGTTAATAGCGCCCAACTTAACCACAAAGCAGTTTTAATCCATTTTTTAGATGAATTTCGAGTAGACCAATAAATAGCGATGAAAGAAACGGCTAAAAAGAGGTAGTCTAAATTCTTCCAAATTTCTGGAACTTCTGCAGCGCAACAAGCTGCGTGAGCTTGAGCTAAAAAAATAAAAGGTGTTGAAATACAATGTATTAAACACAGGCTGCTTGCTGCAACTCCAAAAAAATCGGATTTCTGTTTTATTGAAATCATAACTATTATTAAAATTATTTTGCAAATATACTAAAGAGTTTGGTACTGCAACATAGTTGCATTAGATTTGTATTTATGGGAATAATAAGAAAAACAAAATCGGTTGAATTATTATTAGATATTTTTAGTCAAAATTCAAATGCTTTGTCTGTAGTCAATTTAGTTAAAAAGACTAAAAATCAAATGAATAAAACTACAGTTTATAGAATTTTGGAACGTATGGAAAGTGAAGGCGTTGTGCATTCTTTTAATGATATAAATGGTAATAAATGGTATGCAAAATGCCATAGTTGCTCTTCAGACAATCACTTAGATTCACACCCACACTTTCAATGCAAAGATTGCGGAGCAATTGAATGTTTATCTGTAGAAATTGCTATTCCAAAAGTTCCAAATTTTCAAATAGACTCGGCAGAAATAATGTTAGTTGGTACTTGCAGAAATTGCAGTATAGTTTAAATATTCAATATTAATTATGAAATCAATTAAAAGAAGAACATTTCTTTCTTTCTTAGGAAAAGCCAGTTTAGGAGCCATAATAGTACCTCCATTTTTAATGAGTTGTGGTAATAATACAAAGCCGATATTGGGCAGTGATGTATCTAAAGATAAACTTAATAGATTAAAAAATATTATTGTAGAAGGATTGTCTCCCTCAGATAATGACGATTTAATTCTTGCCAAAGGGTTAAATTATCATACAATTATCAAATGGGGTGATCAAATAAGTGATAAAGACACATTTGGCTTTAATAACGATTTTACTTGTTTTATTCCTTTAGATAAAAACAATCCTAAAGATGGTTTATTATGGGTAAATCATGAATACATTAATCCGCTTTTTGTTTCTGGATTTGATAGTAATGTTTACAATAACCCCTTTGAGCACAAAACAAGAGAACAAGTAGATCTTGAAATGTATAATGTAGGTGGTAGTATAGTTAGAATTAAACAACAAAATGAAGTTTGGAGAGTAGTAAAAAATGATCCTTATAACAGAAGAATTTCAGCAAAAACTCCAATTAAATTAAATTGGGATACTCCTGTAAAAGGAAAAACAACAGTAATAGGGACATTAGCTAATTGTTCAGGAGGAATTACACCTTGGAATACTTTTTTAACATGTGAAGAAAATTACGATGGTTTTTTTGGTGAAACTGTATATGATGAAAATAATAATCCAATTCGTAAACCAAGTACCCATTGTGCTTGGGAAAAATTTTATGATTATCCACCAGAACATTATGGTTGGGTGGTAGAGATTGATCCCAGAAATGGAGAAGCTCAAAAGCATATCGCTTTAGGAAGGTTTGCTCACGAATGTTGCACACTCTATGAGTTGGAAGACAAAAGAATTGTGGCTTATTCAGGAGATGATCATAATAATGAACATTTATATAAATTTATATCTTCAAAACCAGGCTCTTTGAAAGAAGGAACGTTGTATGTAGCAGATACTATAAATGGAAAATGGTTACCTTTAGATTGGAAAAATCAACCGCAATTACAAAAGAAATTTACAAATCAAACGGAGGTTTTAATTAGAGCAAGAGAAGCTGCAAAAATTTTGGGAGCTACAGAATTAAATAGACCAGAAGATATAGAAATTGATCCAATAACAGGTCATATTTTGATATCGCTTACCAATAATTATCAAAAGAAAGATTATCATGGTTCAATCTTAAAGTTGGAAGAAACTAACGGGAAATTTGACTCATTAACTTTTAAAGCATCAACATATAAAGCTGGAGGAGAAGAAAGTGGTTTTTCTTGTCCAGATAACTTAGCATTTGATTTAGCAGGAAATCTTTGGATGACTTCTGATATGTCTGGAAGTGCTATGAATAAAGAAGGAAAACCTTATTTGCCTTTTAAAAATAACAGTTTATTTGTGATTCCTAGATTTGGAAAAGATTCAGGGAAAGTAATTAGGGTGGCATCTGCACCAATTGATGCAGAACTTACAGGGCCTTGGTTTGCACCAGATGGTAAAACGCTATTTTTAAGTGTACAACATCCTGGAGAACAAACTAAAGAGCTTACAAACCCAACAAGTAAATGGCCTTTTGATGAAGATAATATTCCCAAGCCTGCGGTTGTGGCTATAACTGGAGATTTAATTGAGAAGATGAATAACTTAAATATAATAAATGGTTAGTATTTTACTGGGCACAGTTTACTTTTTCAATTTAAGAAAGAATTACATATGGAAGCTTTAATTGCTGTTGTTGGCTTTTTGGGAGCAGGAAAAACTGCGTTGCTAAAGCAGTTGATGGAGAATTTTATCAACGAAGGTTGGAATCCGTTTTTAGTTCTTAATGATTACGAAAATGCGAATATGGATGCACAACAGTTTGCAAATCAACTCGATTTAAAAAATATTAAAGCACTTAGTGGTAGTTGTATATGTTGCAGTGGAATTGTTGAATTACGGAATATTGTGAATAGAATTCCTGAAAGAGAAAAGGGCATTACATTAATTGAAGCAAACGGGACTTCAGATGCGTGTACTTTAATGGAATTTTTAGGTGTTGGTATAAATAAAAAATTTCTACCACCAATTCAAATTTCTGTTGTAAATGCAAAAAACTGGCAAAAGAGGGGAGAACATAATGAGTTGGAGTCAAATCAAGTTCAGGTGTCATCATTAATTGTTTTAAGTCATGTAGAAAATATTACAAAAGAAAGAAAAGAAAAAGTAATTAAAGAACTTACAGTGTTGAATCCTTCGGCAAAAATTATAACAAAAGATACTATTGATATAAAATACCTTTCAGAACTTTCACCAATAAACAATAAAGTAGAAAAAATTGAACATCAAAAAGCTCATTGGGCATCTTGCTCTGTTGATTTACCCATTTTACCAAATATAAATTGTATTGAAAAAATTTGTAAACATTTACCGCAAAATATTCTTAGAGTAAAAGGATGTACAAATATTAAAAACGAAGAAAAGTACACTTATTTTGAAAGAACACCAGATGGTAATTTTTTTGTAAGACCATTTAATGGAGTACCAATTACAGGATCTAAATTATTAACAATTGGTCCTGGAAGTGATCCATATATTTTAGAAAAAGTGATAGCAGATAGTCTAGAAGTAAAATTATTATATAAATGAAAAAATTACCTGTTACTGTATTAAGTGGTTTTTTAGGTGCTGGAAAAACAACTTTGTTAAATCATGTTTTACATAATAAAGAAGGCCTTAAAGTAGCTGTAATTGTAAATGACATGAGCGAAGTAAATATTGATGCTCAATTTATAGAGAATGAAAATACCCTCTCTAGAACTGAAGAAAAATTAGTAGAAATGTCTAACGGCTGCATTTGTTGTGCACTTCGTGAAGATTTAATGATAGAGGTCGAAAAGTTAGCATCTCAAAACAAATTCGATTATTTATTAATTGAAAGTACTGGAATTAGTGAACCAATTCCGGTAGCACAAACTTTTACTTTTGAGAGTGAAGATGGTAAAATAGATTTAAGTAGATTTAGTTATATAGATAATATGATTACTGTGGTTGACGCATATAATTTTTTAAATGATTTTTCAAGCGCAGATTATTTAACCTCAAGAGAACTTACAAATATTGAGGGAGATGACAGAACTATTGTAAACTTATTAACAGATCAGATAGAGTTTGCGAATGTAATTATTCTTAATAAAATTGATTTAATCTCTGAAGATCAGCTAGAAATATTGAATGCTATTATTCAGAAACTAAATCCTGAGGCAAAAATTATTAAAACAACTCAATCTAAAGTTGCATTACATAATGTGATTAATACAAGGTTATTTGATTATGAAAAAGCAGAAGCCTCTGCAGGTTGGCAAAAAGAATTAGAAAATGAACACACACCCGAAACGGAGGAATATGGAATTAGCTCTTTTGTATTTAGAAATAAAAAGCCATTTCACCCAGAACGTTTTTTAAATTATCTAAATCAATCTTTTCCACAAAATATTATAAGAAGTAAAGGCTTGTTTTGGTTAGCTTCAAGATCTAATCAAGCTTTAATTTGGAGTTCTGCAGGAAGTTCTTGTAAAGCAGAATCTGCAGGAGTTTGGTGGGCCTCTATGCCTGTTTCAGAAAGAGTTAGTTATGCAGCATTTTTAGAAAATAAAAATCAAATAGAATCAGATTGGGATGTTATATTTGGAGATCGAAAAACAGAATTAGTTTTTATTGGACAACATTTAAATAAAGAAAAAATGATTACCGAATTAGAAGAATGTGTATTAACCCAACAAGAAGTTCAGATTTGGGAAAGTAAATTATTTCCAATAGAAGATCAATGGCCATTAGAATTTTAAATTAAATTCATTGTATTTTACAGATATTATTTTCTATATTTCCAAATATTAAACATAAATTAAATGAAATATCTCTATTTTATTTGTTTCTATATTTTACTTGTCTCTTGTAAAAAAACAAATTATAATCTTAAAAAAATTACTGCTAAAACCATTGAATTGGATGGTTCAATAGAATCGGATAAATCTTTTGAAAAGATAATAAAACCTTACAAGGAAAAATTATCTTCAGAAATGAATAGTCTACTTTGTTACGCCCCTAAAAATTTTGTAAAAAATGATGGCAATATGCAAAGTTCTTTAGGTAATTTAATGGCAGATTTGTGCTATGAAATGGGGACTCCTTTTTTTAAAGATAAAACAAACTTAAATATCGATTTTGCAATGTTTAATAGTGGCGGGTTACGCTCTCCAATTCCTTTAGGAGATGTAACTACAGAAAATGCTTTTAAATTAATGCCTTTTGAAAATGAATTAGTTGTAGTAGAACTTTCAGGTGATAAAATAGAAGAATTAATTCATTATTTTGTAGGAAATAAAAAAGCACATCCTTTATCAAAAAATGTTTCATTACTAATTAGAGAAAATGATTACGATTTAAGAATAAACGGTCAAAAATTTGATAAAAACAAAACGTATAATGTAGTAACTTCTGATTATTTACAGAGTGGTGGAGATAGAATGAACTTTTTCAAAAATCCCAAAAAATTGACGAAACTAAACTACAAAGTGAGAGATGCTGTGATAGACTATTTTAAAAAGGTAGATACTTTAAAAACAACTATTGATAAACGTGTAATTGTAGAGTAATGGAAAGAAGAAAATTTATAAAACAAATAGGAGGCGCATCTACTTTGGCATTAATAGGAGGTTTAACATTACCTTCTTTTGTATCCAACAAACAAAGACATATTACTATTTTACATACAAATGATACACATAGTCAAATAGAACCCTTTAAACCTACTCATTACAGGAATGCTAATAAAGGAGGGGTTGCCAAAAGAGCAACTTTAATTGAACAAATTAGAAAGGAAAATTCCAATACTTTGTTATTAGATGCTGGTGATATTTTTCAAGGAACACCTTATTTCAACTATTTTGGAGGAGAGCTAGAATTCAAGTTAATGAGTATGCTAAAATATGATTTAGCTACTATGGGTAACCATGATTTTGACAATTCTATAGAAGGTTTTCGTAAACAACTACCAAATGCTAATTTTGATTTTGTTTCTGCGAATTACGATTTTAAAAATACAGTTTTAGATACGCTTGTTAAACCTTATAAAACATTTTTTAAAGACGGAATTAAAATAGGAATTTTTGGATTAGGAATTGAATTAGAAGGTTTAGTAGGTAAGAAATTATACAAAGAAACTAAGTATTTAGATCCTATTGAAATCACTCAAGATATTACTGATGAATTAAAAAATATTGAAAAGTGTGATTTAATAATTTGTTTATCTCATTTAGGGTATAATTATAAGACAAATCCAAATAAAATTTCTGATTTAAATTTGGCTAAAGCAACAGAAAACATCGATTTAATTATTGGAGGGCATACCCATACTTTTTTGCCAAAACCAACTATTGTAAAAAACAAACAAGGAAAAAATACGCTTGTAAATCAAGTTGGTGCTTACGGAATTAATTTAGGTAGGGTCGATTTTTACTTTGATGAAATAGAAGGCACATCAGCAAAAGGAACTACTATTTTGGTTTAAAAAAAAATATTACTTTCCAATACAGAAATTAGAAAAAATATGCCCTAAAATGTCTTTGTCCACATCATAATCGCCAGTAATGGCACCTAAATGACGCAAACATTCTCTAATATCAATTGAAAATAAATCTGTGGAAATTTCTAAATCAATTCCTTGTTGAACAGAGTTTATTGCTTGCAAAGCATTATTTAAAGCCTCAAAATGACGAGAATTGGTAACAATAGTCTCGTTATTACTTAAAGCACCAATATTTACTAAAGCAGTCAACTCATTTTTTAATTCTTCAATTCCTGTTTTATTTTTCGCAGATAAAGGAATTAAATTATCAATTTCTAATTGTAAAGTAGCAATTTCATCAGTAGAAATTAAGTCAACTTTATTAGCAATAACCAACAAGCGTTTGTTAGGAAAACGATCTTTAATTGCAGTAATTTCTTGTTTTCTTTGCTCTTTATTCTCTTTTTTAGAATCTATTAAAAAAATGATAAGTTGAGCCTTTTCAGCTTTTTCAAAAGCTTTTTTAATACCAATACTTTCAACAACATCTTTAGTTTCTCTAATTCCTGCAGTATCTATAAATCTAAAAGCAACACCATCAATAATAATTTCATCTTCAATAGCATCTCTTGTAGTTCCAGCAATATCAGAAACAATCGCTTTTTCTTCATTTAATAAAGCGTTTAGTAAAGTAGATTTTCCAACATTAGGTTCGCCAATAATAGCAACAGGAATTCCGTTTTTCATTGCGTTTCCAAAAGAGAAAGAATCTATCAAGCGTTTTAAAACAAAAGTAATTTTAGCCACTAAACTTTTAAATTGAGCTCTATCTGCAAACTCCACATCCTCACCAGAAAAATCCAATTCTAATTCTATCAAGGCAGCAAAGTCTAACAACTTTGCACGTAATTCTTTCAATTCATTTGTAATTCCTCCACGCATTTGCTGAATTGCCATTTGATGACTTGCAGCAGAATTAGAAGCAATAACATCTGCAACAGCTTCCGCTTGCGATAAATCCATTTTTCCATTCAAAAAAGCACGCATGGTAAATTCACCATTATCAGCCATTCTGCAACCATTTTGTAAAAACAATTGTATAATTTCCTGCTGAATAAAAGAAGAACCATGACAAGAAATTTCTACCACATTTTCTCCTGTGTATGAATTAGGATTTTTAAAAACAGATACTAAAACTTCATCTAAAATGATATCTTTGTTTTTGATGTGACCCAAATGAATGGTATGCGTTTTCTGGTTTATTAAAGTTTTTCCTTTTCTTATAGATTTAAAAAAAGCATTTACAATAGCAATAGAGTTTTCTCCAGAAAGTCTAATTACGGCAATTGCGCCAACTCCAGCAGGAGTAGCCAAAGCAATAATGGTATCATTTTGAATCATATTGCAAATATACATCGCTTAATTAAGTTGAAAAGAAATGTTTTGTAACAAAATACGGTTTTCTGCGTCCAATAATTAAACAACCAAACTACAAATATAAAAAATGAAAGAAAACAGACAACTACTAGTATTAACCCATTTGAGTCAATTATTAGATTTTGTTTCGGGTATTGGAGGTTTTATAGTTCCATTAGTTTTATGGCTCACAAAAAAGGATGAAATCAGAGATATGGATGAACATGGTAAAGCCATTCTAAACTTTAGAATATCAATGTTTATTTATATTTTAATCTGTATCCCTTTGGTTTTACTTTTAGGTTTAGGAATAATAGGTATCATGTTAATTGGAGTTTTCTATTTAATTTTTCCAATTATAAATGCTATTAAAGCCAGTAATAATGAGAAACCAAATTATCCTTTCTCAATTCAGATTATAAAATAGAAAAAGAAAATGTTAGATAAAATCACTCCTCAAGGGTGATTTTTTTTTTGATTAATTTTTGGGGCGTTACCTTTCAGGTCAGGCTTTACGCACTCGCTTTTTTTATGAAAAATAAAAAAGAGCTCAAACAAATGCTTCAATCCTTAACCCAAGCCTATTTGCCAACATATAGCTTTAGAGAAATATTTATATGTTTTTAATAATATCTTCATATTCATAATAAAAAAGCTCAAATTTTGGCATTGCTTCCATAAAAAATTCATAACAATCTCGCCAAGTATTTTTATTATGAATGCTAAATTTACCTTCAAAAGGAACATAAATTCTATGAATTGTTTTTCCGCTATTCAATACATAACAATCATCAAAAATAACCTCAGGAAGTTCTTCTTCCAGTAGCGTTTTTAGAGAAAGCAATTGATCATAATACAAAAGGTTTGCAATTTCATCTGGAGTTTCAATATCAAGGCAAACCATTGCTTTTTTTCTGTCAGCCAAAAATTTAAAAGCCAAACCTTTTACTTTGGTGTTATACAATAACCACTTCCTTGGAAAAGATTTTCCAAAACTTGTCCAAAATAATTTTCGCAGTTGGGCAGCTTCTTCTTTAGAAAACATGACTTATTTTACTAGTAATTTCTTAATAAAAAAGGAAATCTTAATTTTATATACTTTAGCCAACGAAAAACATTTTTATCCGTGAATTTTAGCCAAAGTTCCTCTTTCTTTCATCATTTCTGCCTCAAAAGCTAATAAAGCACTCCATTTTGCATCAACAATAGCTCTATCTTGGTATTTTCTCGCAAATTGTAAAAAGGTAGTATAATGGTTGGCTTCAGAAATCATTAAATTTTTGTAGAACTTTTGTAATTCTTCATCTTCCATATTTTCAGAAAATACTTTAAAACGCTCACAACTTCTAGCTTCAATTAAAGCAGCCACCAATAAACGCTGAATTAAGGCATTGGTTCTATCTTTTGTTTTAGGAAAAAACTTTTGCAAACGCACAGCATAATCGTTTTTTTGTTCGCGTCCTAAAACCATACCTCTTTTTACCATTAATAAATGTACCATTTTAAAATGTTGCATTTCTTCAATAGCAATATTGCTCATTTCTTTTACAAGTTCAGTTTCTTCTGAATAATTAATGATTATAGATACAGCATTAGAGGCTGCTTTTTGCTCTAAAAAAGCATGATCTGTTAATATTTGCTGCAAATTTACTTTGGCAATATCTGCCCAAGAAGTTTCTGTTTCGAATTGTAAACCTAACATTATTTTATTTTGAAAATACAAAAGTAAAAAATATAAACCCTTTATTGGTAAAAGACTAACTATCTTTGACTAAAATTTGAATAAAATACCTGTATTTTAGGTAAACAGAAAGTAATAAATATGGCAAATAGTATTAAAAATCAGGAAGATATTTTGGCAAAACTAAATATCTATGAATTAAATGAAATGCAAAATGAAGCTATTTCTGTAATAGATACAAACTCAAATACAGTTATTCTTTCTCCAACAGGAACAGGTAAAACATTGGCTTTTCTGTTACCTACACTCAAATTAATTGATCCTAATAATAAAGAGATTCAAGTTTTAATTTTAGTTCCATCTAGAGAATTGGCAATTCAAATAGAACAAGTAATAAGAGAAATGGGAACTGGTTTTAAAGTAAATGCAGTTTACGGAGGACGCTCTATGGCAAAAGATAAGATAGAGATAAAGCACACTCCAAGTATTTTAATTGGCACTCCTGGTAGAATTTCAGATCATTTTGCAAACAATCGTTTTTCAAAAAATAGTATTAAAACCTTAATTTTAGATGAGTTTGACAAATCTCTAGAGGTAGGTTTTGAGTATGAAATGAGAGGAATAATCAATCAATTACCAAGCATAAACAAACGTATTTTAACATCAGCCACTCAAGATGCAGATATTCCTGATTTTGTAAAGTTAAATAATCCTAAAGTTTTAAATTATTTAACGGGTAAAAAATCTAAAAAGCTAGATATTAAAATTGTTGCTTCTCCTTCAAAAAATAAAAATCAAACCTTGGTAGATTTATTACATCATATTGGCAATCAACCAGGAATTATTTTTTGTAATCTAAAAAGCTCTATAGAAGAAGTCAGTGCTTTTTTAACAAAACATAAATTAGCACACAGTTGTTTTTCTGGAGGAATGGAGCAAAGAGATAGAGAACGATCTTTAATAAAATTTAGAAATGGAACAAGCCAAATTTTATTGGCTACAGATTTGGCTGCAAGAGGGATAGATATTCCTGAAATGAAATATATTATTCATTACGAATTACCACAAAGAATAGAAGAGTTTACCCATAGAAATGGAAGAACAGCAAGAGTAGACGCAAAAGGAACTGCTTTTGTTTTAAAATGGCAAAAGGAAAATTTACCAGATTTTATAAAAAGCGCAACAAATGTAAATATCACTAACAAACAGAAAATGAAACCTATCTTTTGGGAAACTTTATTTATTTCTGGAGGTAGAAAAGATAAAATTTCTAAAGGTGATATTGCTGGTTTATTTTTTAAGAAAGGAAACTTGAATAAAGATCAACTTGGCGTTATTGAGTTGAAACAAGATTGTGCTTTTATAGCTGTTCCTGCAAATGAGGCAAATAGATTGGTACAAGATTTAAATAACGTTCGATTAAAAAGTAAAAAAGTTAGAGTTTTTGTAATTTAATTCTATGATGCCATAAAGCAAGAACTTCTTGACATAAAAAAAACAAGAATTATATTTTTAAGAAACACAAACATTCTTAAATTTACTCATTCATCATATTTACCAAACTATGTTAGAATTAGCAGGAATAATAATTTTAGGAATACTAGCGCAATGGGTTGCTTGGAAATTTAAAATCCCTGCAATTTTACCATTAATTTTAATTGGTTTATTAGTTGGGCCAATAGCAGCAAATTATTTAAGTGAAGATGGCGCTAAATGGATAGAACCAGTTTGGAATGGTCAAAAAGGTTTATTTCCTGGTGAAAGTCTTTATTATTTTGTGTCTTTGGCAATTAGTATTATTCTTTTTGAAGGCGGTTTAACCTTAAAAAGAAGCGAAATTAAAAATGTTGGTCCTGTAATTACAAAGTTAATTACATTAGGTTCTGCAATTACCTTTTTTGGAGCAGGTATTGTTGCACATTACATTTTTAATTTAGCATGGGATTTGTCTTTTCTATTTTCAGGTTTAATCATTGTAACTGGTCCAACAGTAATTACACCAATTTTAAGAAATATTCCTTTAAAAAAGGATATTTCTACTGTTTTAAAGTGGGAGGGGATTTTAATAGATCCAATAGGAGCTTTAGTTGCGGTATTGGTTTTTGAATTTATTAGTGTTGGTGGAGGAGGAGGTTTTACCAAAACAGCATTAATTGAGTTTGGTAAAATTTTATTATTTGGTACAACTTTTGGATTTACGTTTGCCCACGCATTGGCTTACGCTATTAATAAAAAATTAATTCCGCATTATTTGTTAAACGTAGTTTCTTTATCCACAGTACTTTTAGTATTTGTAGAATCAGAGATTTTTGCACATGAATCAGGACTTTTAGCAGTGGTTGTTATGGGAATGGTATTAGGGAATGGAAAGTTGAAAAACCTTAAGGAATTATTATATTTTAAAGAGTCTTTAAGCGTTTTATTAATTTCAATTCTGTTTATTTTATTAGCGGCTAATATCAATATGAAAGATTTAATGCTTTTATATACATGGAAAACTGCTGGATTATTTGCTATTGTAGTTTTTATAATAAGACCTTTAGCTGTTTTTGCAAGTACTTTAAATTCAAACTTAAAACTGAATGAAAAACTTTTTATCAGTTGGGTTGGGCCAAGAGGTATTGTGGCTGCTGGAATTGCTTCTTTATTTGGCAGTAAATTATTAAAACAAGGCGTTGAGGGTGCTGAATATATTACACCTTTGGTTTTTATGATTGTTTTAGGAACCGTATTGTTAAATGCGACTACAGCTAGATTATTTTCAAAAATTGTTGGTGTTTTCTTACATAGTTCTGATGCTATATTAATTATTGGGGCTTCAGACCCTTGTAGATTAATTGCTTCGTATTTAAGAGATAAAGAGAAACGAGTTGTATTAATAGACGCTAATAAAAACTTTATAGAACAGGCCTTAGATGATAATTTAGAAGCATTAAATGTTAATATTTATGATGATGATTTGAGAGATAACATAGAGTTAAATGACGTTGGATATTTACTAGCTTTAACAGGAAATGATGATGTAAATAAATATGCTTTAACTAGTTTTCAAAATGATTTTGGAGAACACGGAGCTTATTTTATTGCTTCATCTACAGAAGCTAAAAATGCTACAGATATAGAAAGACAAAACTTTTTTACTCCTAATGATGATTATATAAACTTAAGTGAAGCTTACAGAGAAGATCCTAAAATTCATGAAATAACTTTAAAAACATCGGATGATTATGATAGAATTCTAAATTTATTAGCCCTAGAAGAAAAATCAATTCCTTTGTTTATTGAAAATGGAAAAGGGATTTATTTAATTACTGAATTCGAAAAAGAAGCTTTTGAAAAGAAAGATTTGGTACTCTCATATTTAGGAAAAATTATTTCCGAAGATCAGGAAAAATAATTTTTTTCAATTTCTTTGGCATCTTTGATGATTGTTTTGGGATAATCATACAAATCTAAAATTTTGATAGCGTTTCTTGTTTTTAGTTTTCCTTTTTTAATTTTGTGATCAAAAATGAGTTCATTGTCCTTAATAAGTTCGCTAAAGTGATATAAATTATAATCTTCTTTCTGTAACAAATCTGTCAATTCAATATCGTGTGTAGATACTAAAACTGTATGTTGTTTTCTGTTTAAATGCGATAATATTGCTTTACCTCCTGAAATTCTTTCAATAGTATTGGTTCCTTTAAAAATTTCATCTAAAATAAATAAACACGGATTTTTGTCTGTGGATGCATCAATTAATTCTTTAATAGTAAGAACTTCTTGCAAGTAATAGCTTGTGTTATCTAATAAATCATCAGAAATTCTAATAGAAGAAAACACTTTGTAAAATGGGGCATTATAACTCTTCGCAAAACAGATATTTAGTGTTTGTGCTAAAATACTATTTACGGCAACAGTTCTTATAAATGTGGTTTTTCCAGACATGTTAGAACCTGTTAGTAACATACTTTTGTTATGAAAATTCACACTATTTTCGATACAGTTTTCAATCAATGGATGTTCAATTTCTTCAATATTTAAATTATAGTTATTATTGAATTTAGGAGTACAAATTTTTAAACTTCCAGATTTTAATGATGCCGTAGAAATTGCAGCATCAATTTCACCAATAAAAAGAAACATATCTTCTATACTTTTTTGCTCTTTTTTTATGGATTTCATAAAACTATAAAACATTAAATATTCTATATTAAATAAAATTTTTATAATCTCTGCAACAAACCAAAAAGCAAATAAAAATTCGTTGTTTACATTTTTTTCAAAGGCAATAAATTCTGTTTTAAATTTGATAGATTGTATTCTTTTTATGAATGAAATATCTCTAAAATAAGATGTAATTTCTCTATTTTTAGTCAATTTCTCGCTAACTTTTAATGCTTTAGATAGTTGAGTTACTCCATTTAAATAATAAGTTACACTGTGTTTGTTCTTATAGTGAAAAACTAAATTAATAGCCAAGATAGGAATGAGTGCAAGTCCAAATATTGGGTTAAAAAAAGAAAAAACGATTGATGTTATTCCCGTTAGGGTTAGTGCTAAAATTAGTTGAATATATTTTGGTTTCTCTAGTTGTTTTCCATTAATTAATTCTTCTAAATAGTAAGAGTTGTTATTGTTTAGTTTAGATAACTCTAGTTGATATGAGATACTCAATTCTTTGTTTCTTTGAAATATAGAAGTAAGTGAGTTAAACTCCAATAACTTATCAACTGTACCAATAGTCCTTAATTTAAAGTACAAATATTGTTCACCAATTTTAGAAGAAGTTCTATCTATAAATTTAAATACTTCATTAATATCTAGATCAATTTTTGTTTTTTCACTAATTAAATGATACGCTTTTTTTTCGTGAGAATTGTTATTAAAATATTTACTAATGACAAAAAAATTATAATATTTTTTCTTTTTTTCTTTCCCCCAATTTTCAAGAAGTTCTTTCCTGAATTTATGTAAACGCCTCTTTTTTAGTAGCTTGCTGATTAAAAACCAACTAACTAAAATAAAAATAATTGCCAAGAAGTAATTCATAGATTTTAAAAAAAATAGATATTGTATTATTTTTAGAACTTTAATACAATAATAAGTAGCCTGAAAGTTGTTTTTGTTACAAATCTAATTCAAAAGTTTTACGTAATTTTTCTAAGAGCGGATTCTTCTCTTTTAAAGATTGTAAACTTTCAGAAGGACAAGAATCTGCTAAAGAACAACCTGCTTCTAAATCTGGAAGAACAACTGTTTTTGTAGGATTGATAATTTTAGCGGTTTCTGCCATAAAATGGACGCCAGCAAAAACAATCATATCGGCATTTGTGGATGCTGCTTGTTTTGAAAGTCCTAAACTATCACCAACATAATCTGCTATATCTTGTATCTCAGGATATTGATAATAATGCGCTAAAATAATTGCGTTTTTCTCTTCTTTTAATTTCTTTATTTCCTCTACAAAATCCATAGTCTAAATCTTTGTACAAAAGTAAGAAATTATCAGATTAATACTCCCAAAAACCAATATGTCTTTGTGTGGCTAAAGTGTGAATTCTAAATGTAATTCCTATCTCATGAGTTCCGTAAGTATGACTCATAATCTCACCAGAAAAAGTATGATCGTACGAATAAGAAAGGTGCATATTATTTGCCGCAAAACCTATAGAAAAGATACCCGTACCATTAGTTCTGTAAGTCAGCCCAGCCCAAGTTTTTTCAAGAAAGATAATCCTTGTTGTAAGGTCAGTTACTGTCTCTTTTTGGTATTGCCTTTTCCTTATAAAAAATGAAGGT
>CAJWAC010000055.1 GCA_913020555.1 uncultured Polaribacter sp.
GAAAGGAGGGCGATATCAAACAACTTGCAGACCTACAATTAAATTTACTAACAACGGAAGAAAATCTTTTTATTGGTATTATGTAGCAAATAAATATAATCCTAGCAGAGCCATACGCTATGGTTGGATGTATTTCAATGGAGAGTACGATGTAAATAGTGAAAATATAAACTATTATAATAACAGTGCTCTTAAAATGTTAGGAGACGATATGGTTTTAAAAATATATCATTATAGTTATGATGAAGGAAGGTTCAAAAATATTTATGATAAGGAAATAAGTGTTTGTGAATTAGATGGTCAATCCATTAATATAACAAATGAAGATTGTTTTGAAGACATGGGGCAAATAGAATTTTCTATAGACTGTCCTGATAATACATCATATAGATTAAGTCAAACTTACATTTACTATAAACCTCAGGGTAGTTATTGGAGATGGTATGGTAATGTTACAGATTCTAAATTAGACGGAGGAAAATCAACTTGTTTACAGCCTGGTACAAATTATGTTTTTGGTTTCTACTATGATGGATGGAAAGTAACACCTCCCATTACAAAAGATGAAGTAGAGGCTTTAAAAACTAAATTAGATATAAATGCTATTTGCGACGCCATTAAGGATTTATAGTATAATACAAACAGTTTTACATTATTTATAGTCAAAAACGAGCCAATTTACTTGGCTCGTTTTTATTATTTTATTAATGATTTTTTAATTATACTATTAAATATTAATTCAATAAAATTATAATTATTTATAATTCAATATTATTATTATTAAATGTAAATAAATAATTATTAATATTTATAATCTATTTATTTTGGGCTATAAACGGCGCAAGGAATTATAACTTCTTCTAAAGAAACGCCTCCATGTTGGTAAGTGTTCTTGTAATATTTAACAAAGTGATTAAAGTTGTTTGGGTAGGCAAAAAATAAATCTTCCTTTGCAAAAATAAATGGAGCATTCATTGCTATTGTGGGCAAAAATATATCTTTTGGATTTCTTACAGCATAAACATCCTTTTCTTGATAAGATAAACTTCGGCCTGTTTTGTAGCGTAAATTGGCACTTATGTTTTTATCACCAATTACTTTTGTTGGGTTCTTACAATTTATTGTACCGTGGTCTGTAGTAATTATTAATTTTTGTCCTAAATTTTTTGCTTTTTGAATAATCTCAAATAAAGGAGAATTTTTAAACCAACTCAAGGTTAAACTTCTATACGCTTTGTCATCACCAGCCAATTCTTTTATTACTTCCATTTCAGTTTTAGAATGAGAAAGCATATCCACAAAATTATAAACTACAGTGGTTAAATCGTTTTGTTTAGTACCATTATAATTGTCAGATAATTCTCTACCACTTTTTAAAGAGGTTATTTTATAATACTCATGCTTAATGTCTAAACTTAATCTTTTAATTTGAGCAGATAAAAACTCATTTTCATATAAGTTCATTCCGCCTTCATCAGTATCATTTTTCCAAAAATTTGGATGGCGTTTTTCCATTTCAGAAGGCATTAATCCTGAAAATATCGCATTTCTAGCGTACTGAGTTGCTGTAGGTAAAATTGAAAAATAAGCGTATTCCTCCTCTTTTTTGAAGTGGTTATTAATAAGGGGTTCTAAAATTCGATATTGGTCGTATCGCAAATTATCAATAACAATCCATAAAACTCCTTGATCTTTATTCAGTTGTGGAACAACATAGTCCTTAAATAAAGTATGCGAAAAAGTGGGTTTATCATGAGCTGTTAAAAAATCTTCATAATTCCTTTTAATGAATTTAAAAAACTGCGAATTTGCTTCTTGTTTCTGGCTTTCTAAAATGCCTAACATTCCTGGATCACTAATATTTTCCAATTCCAGTTCCCAGTGAATTAGTTTTTTATAAAGTTCAATCCAATCTTCATAGCTATTAACCATGGCTAAATCCATAGAAATTTTACGAAATTCTTGCTGATAACTTGAGGTAGTTTTTTCTGATATTAAACGTGAATGGTCTAAGTTTTTTTTGAGACTTAATAATATTTGATTGGGATTTACAGGTTTTATCAAATAGTCAGCAATTTTAGAACCTATGGCCTCTTCCATAATATATTCTTCTTCACTTTTGGTGATCATCACCACAGGTAAATTTGTTTGTTTCTGTTTAATTTCTGCAAGTGTATCCAAGCCAGTTAGTCCGGGCATATTTTCATCTAAAAAAACGATGTCAAAATTTTGTTCTTTTGCCAAATCAATAGCATCAGCTCCATTTGTACAAGTTGTTACAGTATAATTTTTACGTTCAAGAAAAAGAATGTGGGGCTTTAATAATTCTATTTCGTCGTCAACCCATAAAATTTGTATGCTATTCATATATAGTTTTTAAATTTTAACGTTAAAGTTACTCTTTTGTTATAATAATAGGTACTAAAATATTGCCAAAAAATAATCTGAATTTGTTCTATTTATTTTTGTTATCATTATAAATTAATATTTAAATTCAATTTATAAAAACTTGTATTTGCTTTTCTTTAATTTGTAATTTGGCATGCATTATAAAATTAAATTTTTTGAAAAAAAATAAACACAATAAATTAAAAGTATTGAACGATCCTATTTATGGATTTATTCAAATACCAAATTCTTTAATTTTTGATATTATAGAACACCCTTATTTTCAACGTTTAAGAAGAATTACACAAATGGGGTTTTCTAACCTAGTTTATCCTGGAGCAAACCATACGCGTTTTCATCATGCATTAGGGTGTGTTTATTTGATGGAAAAAGCTGTAAGAGTTTTACGGTTTAAACAAGTAGTTATTTCAGAAGAAGAAGAAATTGCTTTATACATTGCTATTTTGTTGCATGATATTGGTCATGGAGCTTTTTCACATGCTTTAGAACATAGCATTGTTAGTGGAATTTCACATGAAGAAATTTCACTAAAATTTATGCATAAATTAAATAAAGAATTTAAAGGAAAGTTAGATTTAGCAATAGAAATTTTTGAAGGAAAATACAATAGAAATTTCTTGTACCAATTAATTTCTAGTCAATTAGATATAGATAGATTGGATTATTTAAAAAGAGATAGTTTTTATACAGGAGTTACTGAGGGCAATATATCATCAGATAGATTAATTGTTATGATGAATGTTAAAAATGATGAATTAGTTATTGAGCAGAAAGGCATTTATTCTGTAGAAAAATTCTTAATTGCCAGGAGATTAATGTATTGGCAGGTTTATTTGCATAAAACAGGTTTGGTTGCAGAAAATATGTTGGTTAATGTTTTAAAAAGAGCTAAATACCTAGCTGAAAAAGGCCACGAGCTTTATGCAAGTAATTCATTAAATTATTTTTTGTATCATCAAATTGATCAAAACAATTTCACTAAAGATACTTTGGCAAAATTTTCAAAATTAGATGATTATGATATTTTATCGGCGATTAAAGAATGGACAAACCATTCAGATAAGGTATTATCATTACTATCAAAAATGATTGTGAATAGAAAATTATTGAAGATTGAAATTCAGAAAAATCCTTTTAGCGAATTACAAATAAATAGAAAGAAGGAGAAATTTTCAAAAATATTGAATTTAACACCTGATGAAATGAATTATTTTGTTTTTTCACAAAAAATTGAAAATCAAGCTTATAAAACAGAAAAGCCAATTTTTATCTTAAATAAAAAGGGTAAACTAAAAGATATAGCAAAGGCTTCAGATCAATTAAATTTACAAGCACTTACAAAACCAGTAGTCAAATATTTTATTTGTTATCCAAAATAAAATGAGATTAGCCAAATAGCTATAATTTTTATACTTTTGCGTTTGATGAAATTTACAGCACAACAGATAGCAGATATTTTAGGAGGCGAAGTAGTTGGTAATCCTAAAGAACAAGTTACTAAATTATCTAAAATAGAAGAGGGTGAAAAAGGTTCACTTACCTTCTTATCAAATCCAAAGTACAATTCATTCTTATACACTACAAGCGCTTCTATTGCTATAGTTGATAAAAATTTTAAGCCAGAAAAAGAAATTGCTACTACCCTTATAAGGGTAGAAAGTGCATATAAATCTTTTTCTAAATTATTGGCGTTTTATAACGAAGTTAAAAATAATAAAACAGGAAGGGAAGCCCCACATTTTTTAGCTTCATCGGCAAGAGTTGGTAAGAATGAATACTTAGGAGCTTTTTCCTATATTGGAGAAAATGTGGTAATAGGAGATAATGTAAAGATTTATCCAAACTCTTACATTGGTGATAATAGTGTTATTGGTGATAATAGTACTATCTTCTCCGGCGTAAAAATATATTCAGAAACTCAAATTGGGAATAACTGTAAGATACATTCTGGATGCACAATAGGTTCGGATGGTTTTGGTTTTGCACCAGATGATGAAGGTAATTACAAAGCTATTCCGCAAATTGGAAATGTAATTATAGAGGATTTTGTAGATATTGGCTCAGGTTCAACAATAGATAGAGCTACATTAGGTTCTACAATTATAAGAGAAGGTGTAAAGTTAGATAATCAAATACAAATTGCTCATAATGTTGAGATAGGTAAAAATACGGTAATAGCTGCACAAACAGGAGTTGCTGGTTCTACCAAAATTGGTGAAAATTGTATGATTGGTGGTCAAGTAGGTATTGCTGGTCACTTAACCCTTGGTAATAATTTACAAATCCAAGCACAATCAGGTATTAGTAAAAATCTTAAAGACGGATTAAAAGTTCAGGGAACACCAGCTTTTGATTATGGAGACTACTTTAAATCGTATGTACATTTTAAAAATCTATCACAATTAGCAGCATCAGTTAACGAAATAGAAAAAAAGATAAATACTCAAAATTTATAATATGAGTAAAAAACAAAAAACAATAAAGACAGAAATTAGTTTATCAGGAGTCGGTTTACATACAGGTAACACTGTGTCTATGACATTTAAACCAGCACCAATAAATCATGGTTTTGCTTTTAGTAGAGTAGATTTAGAAGGTAAACCTATCATTGAAGCAAAGGCCGATTATGTGGTTACTACACAAAGAGGAACTAATTTAGAAAAAAATGGAGTAAAAATTCAAACTTCAGAACATGTTTTGGCTGCAGCTGTTGGCTTGGATATTGATAACTTGCTAATAGAGATTGATGCTTCAGAACCACCAATAATGGATGGTTCATCAAAATATTTTGTAGAAGCTTTGGAGAAAGCAGGTATTGAAGAACAAGATGCAGAGATAGAAGAATATGTGGTTAAAGAAATTATTTCCTACAAAGATGAAACTTCCGGTAGCGAAATTATTTTGATGCCTTCAGATGAGTATCAAGTAACAACAATGGTAGATTTTGGTACAAAAATATTAGGTACTCAAAATGCTACTTTAAATAATATTTCAGATTTCAAAGAGGAATTTGCAGCGGCAAGAACTTTTAGTTTTTTGCATGAAATTGAGATGTTACTTGAAAATGATTTAATTAAAGGAGGAGATTTAAACAATGCTATTGTGTATGTAGACAAAAAATTGTCTGCTAGTACAATGCAAAAATTAAAAAAAGCCTTTAAAAAAGATGATATTTCTGTAAAACCGAATGGGATATTAGATAATTTAACTTTGCATTGGGCAAATGAAGCTGCCCGTCATAAATTATTAGATGTTATTGGAGATTTGGCTTTGGTTGGAACAAGAATTAAAGGTAAAGTAATTGCCAACAAACCGGGTCATTTAATAAATACACAATTTGCTAAGAAGTTAGCAAAAATTATTAAGGCGGAAAAACGTAACAAAGTACCTCAATATGATTTAAATAAAACTCCATTGTTAGATATTTATCAAATAATGGATATTTTACCACACAGACCTCCATTTTTATTGGTAGATAGAATTTTAGAACTTTCCGATAGGCATGTTGTTGGTATGAAAAATGTAACAATGAATGAAAATTTCTTTGTTGGTCACTTTCCAGGAGCACCAGTAATGCCAGGAGTTTTACAAGTAGAAGCAATGGCTCAATGTGGAGGTATTTTAGTATTAAGTACCGTTCCTGATCCAGAAAATTATTTAACTTATTTTATGAAAATGGATAATGTTAAATTTAAACAAAAAGTTCTTCCAGGGGATACTTTAACGTTTAAAGCCGAATTAATTACACCGATCAGGAGAGGAATTTGCCACATGCAAGCTTATGCTTATGCAAATGGAAAAATTGTTGCAGAAGCAGAATTAATGGCGCAAATTGCCAGAAAATAATAAATTATGAATCAGCCTTTAGCTTATGTTCATCCACAAGCAAAAATTGCAAGAAATGTTGTTATAGAGCCTTTTACAACAATACATAACAATGTCATTATAGGGTCAGGAACTTGGATTGGTTCCAATGTAACTATTATGGAAGGTGCTAGAATTGGTAAAAATTGTAGAATCTTTCCAGGATCTGTTATTTCAGCAATTCCTCAAGATTTAAAATTTGATGACGAGGAAACAACTGCTGAAATTGGAGACAATGTTACGATTAGGGAGTGCGTTACTATAAATAGAGGAACAAAAGATAGGTCAAAAACTATTATTGGAAATAATTGTTTGATAATGGCTTATTGTCATATAGCTCACGATTGTTTTGTAGGTGATAATTGTATCTTTTCAAACAATACAACTTTGGCAGGTCATGTTACTATTGGTAACAATGCTGTTTTGGCTGGTATGGTCGCGGTACATCAATTTGCATCTGTTGGCAATCATGCATTCGTAACCGGAGGATCTTTAGTTAGAAAGGATGTACCTCCTTACGTTAAATCAGCAAGAGAACCTTTGTCTTATGTTGGTATAAATTCAGTAGGGTTAAGAAGACGAGGTTTCTCAACAGAAAAAATTAGAGAAATTCAAAATATATATAGAATTCTATTTCAAAGCAACTATAATAATTCTCAAGCAATAAATATTATTGAGGCAGAAATGGAAGCAACTCCCGAGAGAGATGAAATAATGCAGTTTATTAAGGATTCCCATAGAGGAATAATGAAAGGATATTATAAAGCAAACTAAAATAAATTAATGGCAACAACATCAGATATTAGAAACGGTTTATGTATTAAATACAATAACGATATTTATAAAGTAGTAGAGTTTTTACACGTAAAACCAGGAAAAGGACCAGCTTTTGTTAGAACAAAGTTAAAAAGTGTAACCAATGGAAAAGTTGTGGATAATACTTTTCCTGCTGGTAGAAAAATTGATGATGTAAGAGTTGAAACCCATAAGTTCCAGTATTTGTATAATGATGGAGATACTTATCATTTTATGAATGAACAGGATTATTCTCAAATTCAATTGCAAAAAAATGCATTAGATGTTCCTGAATTAATGAAAGAAGGAGAAGTGGTGACTATAATAATCAATTCAGAAGATGACATGCCACTTTCTGTAGATATGCCTGCAAGTGTTGTTTTAGAAGTCACACATACAGAACCTGGTGTAAAAGGAAATACAGCTACAAACGCAACTAAACCTGCAACTGTTGAAACTGGTGCTAGAATTAATGTACCATTATTTATCAACGAAGGAGATAAAATTAAAGTAGAAACTTCTAAAGGTACTTATCAAGAGAGAATTAAAGAATAGTAAAATTAATATGTTCTATTCAAGTTAAATTCTTTTTAAAAATTAATTTTCAAATATCAAGAATTGAATATTTTCTAGTGATAAAATGAAATTCAAAAAACCACAAACGTTAAAACAAATAGCCTCACTTTTAAATATTGATTTTATTGGTGATGCTGATTTTCAAGTTCTAGGAATTAATGAAATTCATGTTGTTCAACGCGGTGATATTGTTTTCGTAGATCATCCAAAATATTATGATAAAGCATTAAAATCTGCTGCAACAACAATTTTAATTAATAAAAAAGTTGATTGTCCAGAAGGTAAATCTTTATTAATATCTGATGATCCTTTTAATGATTTTAATAAAATCACCAAACATTTTAATCCGTTTATAGCCTCTAAAGATAGTATTTCAGAATCAGCAATTATTGGACAGAACACTGTAATTCAGCCAAATGTTTTTGTAGGGAATAATGTAAAAATTGGCAGTAATTGTTTTATTCATCCTAATGTAACTATTTACGACAATACAATCATTGGAAACAATGTTACCATTCATGCAAATACAGTATTAGGAGCTGATGCGTTTTACTACAAAAATAGACCAGCAGGCTACGATAAATTGATTTCAGGTGGAAGAGTTGTTTTGAAAGATAATGTAGATCTTGGAGCATCTTGCACAGTAGACAAAGGAGTAACAGGAGATACAACAATAAAAAATGGTACTAAGTTAGATAATCAAGTCCACGTTGGACATGATACAGTTATTGGTGAAAAATGTTTAATAGCTTCACAAACCGGAATTGCTGGTTGTGTAATTATTGAAGATGAAGTTACTATTTGGGGTCAAGTAGGCACAAATAGTGGCATAACAATAGGCAAAGGTGCGGTAATTTTAGGACAAACTGGTGTTACAAAGTCAGTTCCTGGAGGTAAATCCTATTTTGGTACACCTGTCGAAGAGTCTAGAGAGAAATTAAAGCAATTAGCAGGCTTAAAAAGACTATTGAAAGAAAAATAAAATTCAAAATATTTGTTCTGAACTTTGAAAATAAGAATTTTCTTTTTTTCTTTTTTGAAAGAGTGCAATCAACTATTTTTGTCAAATAAAAATTAACACAAATCCGTAATCATTTTAATGTGATTAATGGACTTAAAATAACAAAACATGAGTGTTTTAGTAAACAAAGATTCAAAAATTATTGTGCAAGGTTTTACAGGTAGTGAAGGTACTTTTCACGCTGGTCAAATGATAGATTATGGAACTAACGTTGTTGGTGGTGTAACTCCTGGTAAAGGGGGGCAAGAGCACTTAGGTAAACCAGTTTTTAATACAGTGGTAGAATCTGTACAAAAAGTAGGTGCAGATACCTCAATAATTTTTGTTCCACCGGCTTTTGCAGCAGATGCAATTATGGAATCTGCTGATGCAGGAATCAAAGTGATAATTTGTATTACTGAAGGAATTCCTACAGCAGATATGGTTAAAGTTAAAGCTTACATAGCTGATAAAGATTGCAGGTTAGTTGGCCCTAACTGTCCAGGTGTTATTACCCCAGATGAAGCTAAGGTTGGAATTATGCCAGGTTTTATTTTCAAAAAAGGAAAAGTTGGTATTGTTTCTAAATCTGGAACATTAACTTATGAAGCTGCAGATCAAGTAGTGAAACAAGGCTTTGGAATTACAACAGCAATTGGTATTGGTGGTGATCCAATTATTGGAACAACAACAAAAGAAGCTGTTGAAATGTTAATGAATGATGACGAAACAGAGGCAATTGTAATGATTGGTGAAATTGGTGGAAATCTAGAAGCAGAAGCTGCACAATGGATCAAAGCTGATGGAAATAGAAAACCAGTTGTAGGTTTTATAGCAGGGCAAACAGCGCCTGCTGGAAGAACAATGGGACACGCTGGTGCAATTGTAGGTGGGGCAGATGATACTGCTCAAGCTAAAATGGAAATACTAGCTGCAAACGGAGTGCATGTAGTAAGTTCTCCAGCTAAAATTGGTGAAATGGTTGCAAATGTTTTAAAATAATAGTTGTAAAACTGGAATATTTAGCACAGATTAAATAAGATTTTTTATTACATAAAATCCGTAAAGTAATTTTACTTTACGGATTTCTATTTTATACTATATTTGCAGCATCAAACAACAAATAATATGAAATTACTGGAAAATAAATCAGCAATTATTACAGGTGCAACTAGAGGTATTGGTCGTGGAATTGCATTGGAATTTGCGAAACAAGGCGCAAATGTAGCTTTTACCTACAGTTCCTCCGTTGAAGCGGCAAACGCTTTAGAAGAAGAGTTAAAAACATATGGAATTTCAGCAAAAGGATATCAATCTAATGCTGCAGATTTTGAGGCAGCGCAGCAGCTAGCAAAAGATGTTCAAAAAGAATTTGGTGCTATTGATATTTTAGTAAACAATGCCGGAATTACAAAAGATAATCTTTTAATGCGTATTTCTGAGACAGATTTTGATAAAGTTATAGAAGTTAACCTAAAGTCTGTTTTTAATTTAACCAAAGCTGTTATAAGACCAATGATGAAACAGCGTAAAGGTTCTATTATAAATATGAGTTCTGTAGTTGGTTTAAAAGGTAACGCAGGGCAAACAAATTATGCAGCATCAAAAGCAGGTATTGTTGGTTTTTCTAAATCCGTAGCTTTAGAATTAGGTTCTAGAAATGTAAGAAGTAACGTAATTGCACCAGGATTTATAGAAACTGAAATGACAGAAAAGTTAGATGAAAAAGTAGTTCAAGGTTGGAGAGATTCAATTCCTTTAAAAAGAGGAGGGAAGCCAAAAGATATTGCAAATGCATGTGTTTTTTTAGCATCGGATATGAGTGCTTATATTACAGGGCAAACTTTATCAGTTGACGGAGGGATGTTAACATAAGTAACTGGTTTGTATTTGTAAAGTATATTTTTTGGTCGTCTCAATTTAATATTCAATTATCGATGGCAAACTACCATTCAACTAATTTGTGAATTAAAATTTAAAATAGAATATATCTTTATTTCTGAATTAGTTTAAAGTTTTTGAATGATATAATCTATTTAAATAGTTTTTTCATTTTACTTTTTAGAACGAATTATTATTGTATACCTGCAACATTTAAGGTTGCAGGTTTTCTTTTTTAAAATAGTTATTTATATCTTTCCCTAAAAATTAATAAATTGCAATCCAGTTCTATTTTATTTTTATCTTTTGCTTTAATATGTAGTTTATTAGTAGCATATTTTCAATATTATTATAAGGAGAAAAGAAAAATAGAAGAAACAGGTATCTTGTTTTTTTTAAGGTCTTTAAGTGTTTTTTTATTGTTTTTATTATTAATTAATCCCGAGATAAAAAAGACGGAAATAATTAATAATAAACCAGTAATATCTGTTTTAGTTGATAATTCTAAATCGATTACTTTTTTCAATGAAAATAGTAGGATAGTAAACTTTTTAGAGAGTTTAGAACAAAATAATGATATTCAGAATAAATTTGATTTTCAAAGATTTTCTTTTAGCGATGATGTAAAGGTTTTAGATAGTTTAACTTTTAATGAACCACAAACTAATATTTCTAAAGCAATAATTGAAATTGATAAATTAAAAGAGGGGGAAATTGCCCCAATAATTTTAATATCAGACGGTAACCAAACCCTAGGCACAGATTATGAATTTTTAAAACCTAAGCAACCAATTTATCCTATAATTGTTGGAGATACTGCTAATTATGTTGATATAAAAATTAGTCAGTTAAATGTAAATAAATACAGTTTTATCAAAAATAAATTTCCAGTTGAAGTAATTTTAAATTATGATGGAGATGAAAATACAACCACTCAATTTACAATATTAAATAAAGATAAAATAGTTTTTAGAAAAAACCTTCGTTTTTCTAAATCAAATAAATCCCAGACAATTACAGCAAATTTAACTTCTGAAAAAGAAGGTATTCAATATTACAAAGCTTCAGTCTCAAAAATTAAAAATGAGAAAAATATCAACAATAATTTTAAGACATTTTCCATAGAAGTAATTAATGAACAGACAAAAGTGTTGTTGTTAACATCTGTTTTACATCCTGATTTAGGTGCTCTTAAAAAATCTATAGAAAGCAATAAACAGCGTTCTTTAGAAATTATTAATATTGATGATTTTAATAATCAATTAAATGATTATCAGCTTATTATTTTATATCAGCCAAATAATAAGTTTAAGAATGTTGTTTCTCAAATAAACCAAAATAAAATCAATTATTTGTTGTTTACAGGATCAAGTACAGATTGGAATTTTATTAATAGGAACAAATTCGGTTTGACTAAAAACGCAATTAGTGAATCAGAAAATTATGGTGCTGTTTTTAATGATAATTTTCTAATTTTTTTACAGGAAGATATAGGATTTAATAATTTTCCACCCCTAAAAGATAAATTCGGTGAAGTAAAAATTTCCAAATCTCACCAAACATTATTGCATCAAAATATAAATGGAATTGAAACTCAGCAGCCGCAACTAATTACTTCAGATCTGAACAATCAAAAGGTAGGTGTTATTTTTGGCGAGGGAATTTGGAGATGGAGAGCTGCGAGTTTTTTAAACTCTAATTCTTTTGAAAATTTTGATAAATTTATTGGTAACTTAATTCAGTATTTAGCTTCTAATAAGAAAAGAAATCGATTAGAGGTAAATGCAGAAAATATATATCCAGCAAATTCAACCATAAACGTTTCAGCTTTTTACACTGATAAAAATTATAAATTTGATGCTAGAGTAAGTTTAGAACTTATGGTGACAAATTTAAAAACTAAAAAGAAAGTAAAGGTTCCTTTTTCTTTAGTAAATAATTCCTTTCAAACAGAAATTGCTGATTTAAGTTCTGGTAACTATGAATATAAAGTAACTGTTTTGGAACAAAATATTTCCGAAACAGGTCGATTTATAATAACAGAATTCGAAATTGAAAATCAATTTACGAGTGCAAATGTAGAAAAACTGAAAAAATTAGCTAATAACTCAGGTGGGAAGCTTTTTTATGTTGACCAAATAGACGAATTAACTTCTGAATTGATAAAAAATCAAACTTTTTATACAATTCAAGAATCGACTGTAAAACCACAAAATTTAATTAATTGGAGATGGATTTTGTTTTTGGTAATTTCTTTATTTACATTGGAATGGTTTATCCGTAAATACTATGGTAAAATTTAAGCTAATTCTATGCGATGGTAATAATAAAAAATGATTTTAAAGATTATCATAATTGTGTTAGAGCTTTTTAAGTTGTAAATTTGTTTAAAATAAAATAAATAAAATGGCAAATAATCAAATGGAATTTAATTTTCCAAAAGGAGGAGTTTTCTTAGCTATAATAGCTGTGGTAGCAATTATATTATTCTCAAAGTCTACTGTAACAATTGGTCCTGGAGAGGGTGGGGTAATTTTTGAAACTTTAGGAGATGGTATTGATACGGATAAATCTTACGGAGAAGGATTTCATCTTGTTTTACCTTGGAATAAAATGATTGTGAGAAAAGTTCGTCAGCAGTCTATTTCTGACGAAATGAATGTGCTGTCTGTAAACGGATTAGAGGTAAAAGTAAACGGAACGATATGGTATGAGCCAGAATTTGAAAATTTAGGTTTGTTAATAAAAACTAAAGGAGAAGATTATGAACGTGAATTATTAGATCCTGCTATAAATGCTGCGGCAAGAAGTGTTGTTGGACGTTATACACCTGAGCAATTGTACTCTAGTAAAAGAGATGTTATAGAACAAGAAATTTTAGACGAAGTAACAAAATTGTTAAAAGATCAGTATTTAACCGTAAAACGTGTTTTAGTTGAAGACGTAAAATTACCAAGCACAATTAGAATAGCAATTGAAACAAAATTAAAGCAAGAGCAGGAGTCTTTAGAATATGAATTTCGTTTAGCTAAAGCTAAAAAGGAAGCAGAAAGACAAAAAATTGATGCAGAAGGTAAAGCAACTGCTAATAAAATTTTAAGTGAATCGTTAACAGATAAAATTCTTCAAGAAAAGGGTATAGAAGCAACTGTTTTACTTGCGGGCTCTACAAACAGTAAGGTGGTCGTAATAGGTTCTGGTGAATCAGGAATGCCAATTATTTTAGGAAATCAATAAGAGTATTCTTTAATTTTGATATTTGAAAATCCAGCTATTTAGCTGGATTTTCTTCTTAGTAGTAATATATGATTTTTAACTAAATTCATATATTACAAAAAGACAAAAGATTTATATACAATTAATTTATTAAGTATTATTTCTTAAAAATCTGTTAAATCAAAAAAACAATGTAACTATATGTGGTTTATAGCGTCTCACTAATATTCAGATAAAATCTTTAATAGATTTTGTTTGAAATTTAGTTAGTTTTTAATGGTTGATTAGAGTCAAAAGCATTTTATAATGGTTTTGACTCTTTTTTTATTTAACGTAAACTAGTTTTTAGAAGGAATCTTGTCTCTTTGGATTTTACCATTCTTAAGTGCTTTATAATTTTCATAACACCCTAAAATAGCCTCAATCATTTGTAAATCAGAAGCCTTTTTAATGAAGTATTCAGAATAACTGCAATCTGTCAAGAGTTCTGTTAGTTCTTGTCTATCCATTTGTAAATATTCCATCATAACCTCTCTATCGAATTTACCCGCCAACATTTTACGCAAATCATCTTCTTTTTTTAACTTCTGAAGTTTTTTGAGTTGCTTAGGTTTCTTTCCAAATAAATTATATAAAAAATCCACGGGTTGAAAGAGTGCCGCAACCGGAGATGCAAAATTTCTTTTTTGAGGTTCACCCACTTCATAAGTTTGTGGTAAACCGTTAATATGTATTCTAGTAAACCGATCTTTTGGTACTTTTTTTACATCAATTTCTAGCACACCAATCAGTTGTGTAGATTTAATAATTACCTCTTTAATTTCCTCTGGTTTTTCATACAAGGCAATTTCTAACTCATTTCCCTTTAATAAGTCATTAGTTACTTTTACTTTAATTGATGAAAATCCTAAATATGAAACTAAAATCGTATCGTTAACTCTTGTAGGCAATTCAAAGAAGCCTTTATCGTTTGTAATTGTTCCTTGAACTGTATTTAAGTTTAAAACGTGAGCCGCACTTAAAACGTTTTTATTCTCAGCATGAATAATTTGTCCTTTTAAGATTTTAGTTCGAGTATTATCTTCTTGAGAAAACCCAATTAAACTTAATAACAGAAACAGTATGGTTATGATTTTTCGCATGAAACAAAATTAACTATAAAACTGATTAGAATGGTTAATTTTTTGTGAAGATGTAAAATAAATTTAAAAGTGCGCACGAGAAGATTCGAACTTCCACAAACTTACGTTTACAGCCCCCTCAAGGCTGCGCGTCTACCAATTTCGCCACGTGCGCAAAAAAATGAAATAAAAAAGTTAAGCGCTAGCTTAACTTTTTCTTAGTGACCGGGCTGGGGCTCGAACCCAGGACCCTCTCCTTAAAAGGGAGATGCTCTACCAACTGAGCTACCAGGT
>CAJWAC010000056.1 GCA_913020555.1 uncultured Polaribacter sp.
AATGGCGTAATTTGGAGCTCTTTGAACCAAATCATCTTTAGAGCTTGCCATATTATCACGTAAGTAATCAAAGCCAAATTCGTTATTTGTTCCATAAGTAATATCTGCATTATATGCCTTTCTTCGTGCATCAGAATTTGGTTGATGAAAGTCTATACAATCTGTAGATAACCCATGAAATTCAAAAATTGGAGCCATCCAAGCTCTATCTCGTTTTGCTAGGTAGTCATTCACGGTAACCACGTGAACACCATTTCCTGTTAAGGCATTTAAATAAACTGGTAGTGTAGAAACTAATGTTTTTCCTTCTCCAGTCATCATCTCTGCAATTTTACCTTGATGTAAAACAGAACCACCAATTAATTGCACATCATAATGAATCATATCCCAAGTAACAGGTTTTCCGGCAGCGTCCCAAGAGTTTGCCCAATAAGCTTTATCATCTTCTAGGGCAATATGTTCGTTTTCTGCGGATAATTCTCGGTCAAAAGGAGTAGCTGTTACTTCAATCTCTTCGTTTTCTACAAAACGTTTTGCTGTTTCTTTAATAACAGCGAAAGCAGCAGGCATAATTTCTTCTAAGGTAGTTTCAGAAATTTTGTAAGATTCGTCTTTTAAACTATCTATTTCTGTGTAAATATCTTCTTGTCTATCTATATCTGCACCTTTAGCTTCTAATTCTAAAGCTGTAATTTTATCATTAAAATCTTTAGTAGCGGCTGTAATTTTATTTTTAAATTCTTGTGTTTTTGCGCGTAATTCGTCATGTGAAAGTTTAGAAAATTCTGTCTCGAATTTTTTAACGTCATCTACAATTGGTTGTAAAATTTTTAAATCTTTCTGTTGCTTGTCTCCTACAAAAAGTTTAATTACTGAATCTAAAATACCCATTATTTATATGTTTTTCAGTTATTTAGAATAACTGTGTTTGTTTAATTGAAATCTCAATTCTATCGATATTAAAAAAGAAATTTTGTAATTGGAAGAAAAACAAAAAAAAAGCCTCTTTAGAGACTTTTTATATTTTTTATTTAGTATTCATCCTCATTCCAAAGATAATCGTCTTCTGTAGGATAATCTGGCCAAATTTCAATTATGGAGTCATATGCATCACCTTCATCTTCTATATCTTGCAGGTTTTCTACAACTTCTAAAGGAGAACCTGTTCTGATAGCATAATCTATTAACTCATCTTTGGTTGCTGGCCAAGGCGCATCTGCTAAATAAGATGCTAATTCTAATGTCCAATACATTTCTTATCGTTTAATTTTGTGCAAAAATAATTTTTTTACTGAATTACGCAAGTCTTTTTTAAGAAATATATATCGAAGTTACTTTTATTTTTTAATTTAATTTAAAAATTACTATTTCGCATTTTAAATAAAGGTTAAAATAACTTCAACAATCGATAAAAAAAGAACTTTTTAATTTTTTTCAGGCATCCATTTTATTTCGTCTACCTGAAAATCTAAGGACAATTTTCGTGCCAGTGTAAATAGATAGTCAGAAAGTCTGTTTAAGTATTTTATGATGTCATTATTAATAGTTTCTTCATCATTTAATGCTACAGATAAACGTTCTGAGCGTCTGCAAACGCATCTTGCAATGTGACAGAATGACACAGCTTGATGACCTCCAGGTAAAATAAAATGGGTCATTTGTGGTAATATTTCATCCATTCTATCAATTTCATTTTCTAAAAACAGTATAGAGTTTTCATCAATTTTAGGAATATTTAAACGTTCCTTTCCTGATTTAAGTGTTTCTTTTTCGGGTGGAGTGGCTAACATTGCTCCTAAAGTGAATAAATCATTTTGAATTCTTAATAAAGAATTTTTAGCTATTTTACTTATTTCTTGATCTTTTATCAAACCAATGTAAGAGTTCAATTCATCTACGGTGCCATAACTTTCTATACGTAGATTGTATTTTTTAACTCTTGTACCTCCAAATAAAGCAGTAGTTCCTTTATCTCCAGTTTTAGTGTATATTTTCATTTAAATAGGTTTAAAGTTTACAAACATCAAATTTACAAAGTTTTAATTGTAAGAAAGTGTTAAACTCTTATTCTAAAATGTTCTTTTGCTTGTTCTTTTCTGAAGAAGATTAATCCGAAGTAAAATAGATTAATCGTTATTTGAACTTCTTTATTTTTGATGATTTCTTGCCATACTTCTTCAGATTTTTTAGTATTGTAAATACCATCCACAATAATAATATCTTTTGAAGTTAAATTCGTGAACTTTGATTGTTGTAATTCTTTTATGTTTTTGATATATAATAACTTATAATTATTTCTTTTAATATTTTTAAATTCAGAAAAGTTAAAACAAATTTCTGTTAACTGAAAGTGACTTACAATTTTTGATAGTATTTTTATCTTCTTTTTTGATAAATACTCGAGTTGTAAATAATTATCAAAATTTATAATTTCTTGATTATTTTTATATAAACTTTTTGTTACAAAATCAAATACAAATGGAGAATGCACCCCATGTTGGTTTGAGGATTTTAATAGGAATTTAAGATGAGATATGATTTTAAAAAACATTGAATATTGTTTTTTTTTATGTATTTACGTTTCTTTAAATTATTAAATTAGCGTTTGCAAACTTACATAAATCTATCGATATGATTCCTAAAAACGAATACTCTACTTATTTTGAACACTATATAAAATTAGTTTCTAAAGAAGAAAAATCAATTATAGAAAATTTAGGCGCTTCTCAAAAAGAGTTTGACGATTTATTAAGAAATTTACCTGCAGAAAAACATAGTTTTTCATATGCTGAAGGCAAATGGACTGTGAAAGAACTGATACAACACATCATTGATACAGAAAGAGTTTTTTGTTATAGGGCCCTTTGTTTTGCAAGAAATGACAAAACTTTTTTACCAGGTTTTGATCAAGATGTGTTTGCAGATAATTCGAATACAAATGCTAGAGATTATTATGATTTATTAGATGAGATGAAGGTTTTAAGACAGTCAACAATTCAACTTTTTAAGAGTTTTTCTAATGAAGCTTTGTTAAGAGTTGGAGTAGCTTCGGGGAATGAGATTTCTGTAAGAGCTTTAGGATTTTTATTTTCAGGCCATCAAATACATCATTTAAATGTGGTTAAAGAAAGATATTTGTAACTTTGAACAAAATTTAAAAATGAATTTACCAAAATTTTTATTAGCAGATAATAGTAATTTTCCAGATGATATTTTTGTCTTACACACAGAATTTCCTCGTTTTATGATTAATTTAAAAGATGATGAAATTGAGTGGTTTGAAGATTTAACTGGAGAAAGTGAAGAAGATATTGCTACAGAACTAGCAGATTTAATGGATAAAGCAGGGGAGTTTTATGATAATGAAATGAAATTATATGAATAAAAAAAGCCCAAATTAATTAAAAATTAATATTGGGCTCCAACTAACCAACCAGTTGTTTTAAGCATTTATTTTTACAGGAATACTGTAAATTTCTCCTTTAACCACGCCTTTAACTTTAACTTTTTTGTAGTTTAATTTATTCTTTACAAAAGAATTGATTTCATTAAATTTAGAATCTACCGAAATAATTACAACTTCGTTATGGTTATTGATTATAAAGGAAATTTTAGCTGAGGTACTTTCATTAAGTTCCATTTGAATTTTATCTCCTAACATAGAAACTAATTCTGTTCTTAATTTTTTAGTAACCTTACTAGGTTCATTTTCAATTGCTGAAGTAGAAAATGTTGTTGCTAAACTAATAGCAAGAATTGCAATAATTGATTTTAAGTTTTTCATGATAAATATTTAATTCTGTTTTATTCTATAGACGTTTCTAATTTAAATATGTTTCAATTTAAATTAGCTTTAGTAAAATATTAACATATTTTGATAAGCATTAATATTGTTCTAAACAATACTGTATTAAATATTTTCGCTTTGAAGTTTTTTGCGAAAGCTTGATTGGATTTATGTTTAGTTTCTATCTTAAGAAAGAACTGATGTCTTTTGCATCATGAATTTAAGTTTATAATTGATCTTTTTTATAAAATTTATGAAAGGTAGTGCTAACATATATTTTTTAAATTTTAGCCTTTTCCACTAGCTCTAATTTTTGTATCGAGGTTTTTGTGGTAAAAAAACCATAATTAATGGTTACGTTTTTCTTATCTATTTTATCAATAGTACCAATAGAGTTTGAGTCTATTATTCTTACTCTGTCATTAATTTTAAAAATGTATTCAGATTTCTTTTTTGCAATTATAGCAGCTTCTATTTGCTTTTCTTTACGGACTTCAACTACTTTTTCTAAAACCTCCTTTTCAACCTTTTTAATGGTTTCTTGCATCTGTTTGGCAATAGTTTTCGCTTTTTGTTTTTGAACTTTTGTTTTTGGTTTTACAGGATTTCGTTTGGCATGCTTTACTTTTTCATCTGAAACCCATTTGTTAAAACTACTATTTAATTCCTTTTTATTATTGGTTTGAAAATACTTATTAAGTAGTTCATTTGTTTTTCTACCTAAGGAAAGCATTTTTTGATTCTTGTCATACAATTCTTGAAAACCTGATAGTTTATCTTGAATTCGCTGTTCTTTTTCTTGCAGGCTTGCTAAATGTTCTTGCCCTTTAGATTTTTGTTTTTCTAAACTATCTGAATTTTTCTGTAATCTATTTCTTTCCTTTTGTAATTTAGAGATGGTTTTGTCTAAACGAACTTTTTCAGTTTCCACTCGTTTTTTAGCTTTATTGATTAAACTAAATGGAATTCCGTTTTTTTGAGCAACTTCAAACGTAAATGAGCTTCCTGCCTGACCAATAAATAACTTATATAAAGGTTCTAAGGAGCGTTCATCAAATTGCATATTTGCATTGGTTACATTGTCTAACTCGTTAGCCAAAACTTTTAAGTTGGAGTAGTGGGTAGTAATAATTCCAAAAGCATCTTTATTGTAAAATTCCTCTAAGAAAATTTCTGCTAAAGCACCACCTAATTCTGGGTCAGAACCGGTTCCGAATTCATCAATTAAAAATAAAGTATTACTGTTACATTTGCGTAAAAAATAACGCATATTTTTTAGACGATAGCTGTACGTGCTTAATTGATTTTCAATTGATTGATTGTCTCCAATATCAGTTAAAACAGTGTCGAAAATATACGTTTCACTTTTTTCATCAACAGGAATTAATATTCCGCTTTGCACCATAATTTGCAATAAACCTATGGTTTTTAAAGTGATACTTTTTCCACCAGCATTTGGACCAGAAATCACAATAATTTGCTGTTTTTCATGCAAAGTAATTGTCTGTGCAATTGTTTTTAAATCTTGCTGATTATTTTTTCTCCATAAAATAGGATGATAAGCATTTTTAAAAAAAATCTTTTTTTCTCTAGATATTTTGGGTAAAATTGCATTGATTTCTTTGGCATATTTGGCTTTTGCACCAACAGTATCTGTATGGATTAAGAAAGATATATATTCTTCAATTAAAGAAACCATTGGACGAATTGTGTAAGATAAATCTCTTAAAATCTTTACAATTTCTTGTTTCTCTTCGTAGATTAAATTTTGATATTCTCTGCTGTAAGATAATGTTGCTTGCGGAGCAATATAAACAATTCCTCCAGATTTTGAAGAGCCTAATAAACTACCAGAAACTTTTCTTCTATACATTGCTTTTACAGCTAAAACTCGTTGATTATCAACTATAGTTTCTTTAATGTCATCTAAGTAACCAGCAGCAATCGCTTTTGATAATGCTGATGAAAAACTTGCTCCAATTTTACCACGAACATTATTAATATCTCTTCTAATTTGTTTTAAAGTTGATGATGCATTGTTTCTTACTTCTCCAGAAATATCAATTATTTTTTTTATTTCGTCATCTATATAAGTCGTAAATTCAATTTTTTGTGAAACTGAAAAAAAGGTAGGAAACTGTAATTGAAATTTTTTAAAAAACTTGATGAGTTCGTTAACAGTTAATGAAGTACTTGCAATTTTTAAAAAAGCTTCTGTTTCTATGAAACTATTTTCAATTGCCAAATGTTTCACTTTTGCTATAATATTGTCAAAACCATGATTAGGCACTCTGTTTTCACTTTCAAAAGAAGCTAAATATTCATCAACTAAATTTAACTCTTTAAAAAGTGCTTTTTTGTTTTGAATTGGTGTGGTTTCGAATATTTTTTCTTTACCCAAACCTGTAATACAAAATTCTGAAATATGTTGTAGAACTGTTGAAAATTCTAAGTCTTGAAGTGTTTTTTCTGAAATATTAGTATTCAAAATTGTATTTTTGAGTTTGCAGTAACTTTCTTTTCTTAATCGAAATCGAGAGTTCTTTTAAGCTTTACAAAAATAAGAAACAATGCAAGTAAAAATAGCTGATTCTTGGAAAAATATTTTACAGTCTGAATTTGATAAAACTTATTTTGAAGAATTGACAAATTTTGTAAAATCTGAATATGTTAACCATAAATGTTATCCAAAAGTAGAAGATATTTTTGCTGCTTTTAATTTTTGTTCTTTTCATGATTTAAAAGTGGTTATTATTGGTCAGGATCCGTATCATGGCCCAAATCAAGCAAATGGTTTATGTTTTTCGGTTAAAGAGGGTATTAAGCATCCACCTTCATTAATTAATATTTTTAAAGAAATGTCTTCTGATTTAAATATTGATTATCCTAAAAGCGGGAGCTTGGAAAAATGGGCGAAACAAGGAGTTTTATTATTAAATGCTACCTTAACTGTTAGAGCACATGAAGCCGGAAGTCATCAAAAAAAAGGATGGGAAACTTTTACGGATGAAATCATAAAGCAAATATCTAAAGAAAAAGGAAATATAGTTTTTTTACTTTGGGGTGGTTTTGCAAAAAAGAAGGCAAAATTAGTTGATGAAAAAAAACATCATATTTTACAATCTGGGCATCCATCTCCATTAAGTGCAAATAGAGGGTATTGGTTTGGAAATCAACATTTTTCTAAAGCAAACACTTATTTGAAATCTATAGATAAAGATATAATTGTATGGTAACTCATCTAAAAGTTAGTAAACAAGTTTAGCCCTGATTGAATGGTTTGTTTGAGCTCTTTTTTGCGTTTTTTAGCAAAAAAAGCGAGTAATGAAAGCAGGAAATAGCTTCTTAAAATAAATTTGTAAAAGAGAAAAATCCACTTTACAAGTGGATTCATTGAATTTGAAATTAAGGAACAAACTTATTTTATAATAAATCTGTTTGCTGTTCTGTTGTTTGAAAAGTTGAATTATCTGCCAAGCCACATGTGGTTGAAGTGCTTCTGCAAGAGGATAAACAAGCGATTCCTATAACACAAATTGCAATAAATATTAATTTTTTCATTTCTCTTTATTTACAGGCTAAATGTACATATTTTTTATGAAATCTCCCGAGTTTTTCTTCTCTTCAATAACGTTGAATTTTATCATTTTATTTTGAATGCGAGTAATTAAATTTTTAGTTATTGGTTTTCCTGTATTCCAATCTGTAATTTGCAGCCATTGTTGAATGTCTTCTAAGTTTTGCTCGTATCGCTTTGCTAATATTTTATCAATATCAGTAATGTTTTTAAAGTTTTTAGTTTCTGTATTAATAATACCTAAAACAGCTTTTACTTGTTTAAAGTTATTTTCTAAGACTTCGTTTCTAACCGCAACAACAAAGCAAGGCCAAGGAGTTGGGCAGTTTTCAATTCTTCTAAAAGTACCATTGTCTACTAAAGGTTTTGTGGTAAAATGTTCCCACATAAAATAATCGGCATCGCCATTTTTAAGGGCATTAATACCTCCTTTTAAGTCGTTAATTACTTTAAAATTTAATTTTGAAATATCCCAACCTTGGTTGTAAGCGTTTACAATTGCCATTAAATGCGAACCTGAACCAAATCTACTAATAGCGATAGTGGCATTCTCTAAATCTTCAATTTTCTTAAAATTTGATTTTGCACTTACATGAATTCCCCAAATTAAGGGAGTTTTTACAAAAGTTTGTACAATTTTAGAGGGATTGCCAGCGGCAATATCTTTAATGATACCTTCTGTTAAAACAATGGCAATATCTACAGATCCATTTCTTAATGCTTTACACATTTGTCCAGTTCCGCCAGGAAAATCTTGCCAGCGTAAATTTATATTTTGTGTAGCGTATGCTTTATTTTTTAAGGTAATGTACCAAGGATAATTGAAATGTTCTGGAACACCACCAACTTTTAAGTTAGTCATTTTAATCAACTAATTTGTCTAATGTATATTTAATTAAATCTGCAACTATTTTACCAGGATTTTGGCTAAAAGTACCATTAGCTCTATTTGCAATAATGGCATTCATAGAGACTGCTTTATGACCTAATAATTTGCTTAATCCGTAAATGGCAGAAGTTTCCATTTCTAAATTGGTAATTCTATTTCCTTCAAAATTAAAACTATCAATTTTAGAATTTATATCGGCATCTTGTAATGCTAATCTTAAAACTCTTCCTTGTGGGCCGTAAAACCCACCAGCGGTTGCTGTAATTCCTGAATATGTTTTTTCTGATACAATTTTTGAAGCTAATTCAGAAGCATTTGATATTACTAAAGGATAACTTTTTTTATTATTCCATTTGGTATGATTTACAAAGGCATCTTCAATTTTAGGATGTGAAATTGCCTCAACTTGATAAGCATGTAACATTCCATTTAAATCTAAAGCATGAGAACTTAATAAAAATGAATCAATAGGAATATCTTTTTGTAAAGAACCAGAAGTACCAATTCTAACAATGTTTAAGCTAGTATGTTTTGTTTTGATTCTTCTAGTTTCTAAATCGATATTTACTACAGCATCTAATTCATTTAGAACGATGTCTATATTATCTGGACCAATTCCGGTAGAAATTACAGAAATTCTTTTGCCTTTGTAAATTCCGGTTGTGGTTTTAAATTCACGTTTTTGAGTAGTAAACTCAATGCTTTCAAAGTGTTTTGTTACTTTTTCAACTCTATCCTGATCACCTACAAAAATTATGGTTTCGGCAATATTTGAAGGTTTTAAATTAAGATGATAAATGCTGCCATCTGGATTTAGAATGAGTTCTGAATGTTTTATTGGCATTTACGAAGTAATTTTTAACAGCTTATTTGTTTCATTATGGTATAAAAAACTGTATTTTTTAGAACCGCCAAGATAGGAATTGTCATTTCTTATTTGTCCATAAAAATTAATTTGATTCTTTAATACAGCTTTTCCTTTTTTACTCAAAAGAACAGGATTAAAAGAATGAAATAATTGTTTTAGTTCGTTTAATTTATTTTCATATTGTACATCTCCAAAACCATAAACTTTTTCATTTTTTATAAGTTGATCTAAAAATAGTCTTTTAGAATTAACTTTTTGTTGAGAAGCAGTTTGTAAAATGGAGTTTTCAACTAAATTTAAACCATTTTCTATAGAAGGAAAACGTTTTAAATGTGCTTCTATAGCTGCGCCTAAGTATTTAAATGGAGAATTGGTTTTAAACTTGTATACCGTTTCTAATCGCAAAGGAGAATCTGAACAATATAATTGCCAAATATAATCTGCATATTCAATATCATCTTTCGTTAATTCTATTCTATTCTTATACTGGTTTTCAATTTGGTTTTTATTTAATTTTGAAAAAGCATGTGTTTTTTTAGTGTTATTTTCTTTTAAATTGGAAACTAAAGAAATGTCGTATCCTTTTCTATACCGTTTCAACCAACTTAAAACTGCAATCATATTTATTTGGCAAAATAAATCAGAGTCGAACCATAAAATAATTTCTTTTTGGCTCTTCTTTTTGCAAAGATTTCTATATTCCTTTAAGGTGTAATCGATAAAAGTTTTTTTATTTATTTTATATGAAGATTTTAAAAACTCAAATCTATTTTTCCAAAATGTTTCGCTGCCAACATCTGTTGTTGTTTTTCCTTCGCAAAGCATTTCTCTCCATGTAATAAATTCTCCTTTTAAATTTATTTTTTTTAGATAGTTTGTTGTGCTATCTCCATTTGTAATGTGTAAGATTGATGCTTCCATAATTATTACTAATCCTATTTTCTTTGTAAATATTTAACCACCAACACGTTTAACTTTAAAACCTTTATCTATTAACAAAGTCATTATTTTGTCTCTATAATCACCCTGAATAATAATTTTATCATCTTTAAAGCTTCCCCCAACAGATAATTTCTTTTTAATTTCTTTTGCTAAAGTTTTAAAATCTGATGTGGCTCCATGATAACCATCTAAAATGGTAATTGGCTTTCCTTTTCGTTTTTCATATTTGCAAAGAATTGGTTCATCCTGTAACCAAACATTAGATTTTTCTTTAATAGGACTTAGAGTTTCCTCGTGTTCTGGAAATAAGTTTTTTAGTTGATCTTTTAAATCCATGAGTAAATATTTCGTCTTTTCTTTTTAGTTTGTTTTTTAAACACACTAATTTTTTTACTATTTTTTTAATCCTAATTCTTTTAAACGCTCATTTAAAAATTCACCAGCGGTAATGTCTTCAAATTGTTTAGGATTATTGTCATCAATACAATTTTCTAAAACATCTAGTTTCATATCAGAGATAGGGTGCATAAAAAAAGGTATTGAATATCTTGAAGTTCCCCACATTTCTTTTGGAGGATTTGTAACTCGATGAATTGTAGATTTTAATTTATTATTACTGTGCCTAGATAGCATATCACCTACATTAATCATTAATTCATCAGGCTCAGCCATTGCATCAATCCAATCACCTTTATGATTTTGAACTTGTAAACCTTTTCCTTGAGCACCCATTAATAAGGTGATTAAGTTTATATCTCCGTGAGCAGCAGCTCTTTCAGCTCCTTTGGGTTCTGTTTTTATAGGTGGATAATGAATTGGTCTTAGAATACTATTTCCATTTTTGATGTAATTATCAAAATAAGTTTCTTTTAATCCTAAATGTAAAGCCAAAGAACGTAAAACGTATTTTGCAGTTTTTTCTAACATTTGATACGTTTCTTTGCCAACTTCATTAAATTTTGGCAATTCGTCTACAGTTACATTTTCAGGATATTCTTTTGCATATTTAGAATCCTTTTCTACATATTGACCAAAATGCCAGAATTCTTTCAAGTCTCCTTCTTTTTTGCCTTTTGCAGATTCTTTACCAAAAGAAACATAACCTCTTTGACCTCCAATTCCTGGAATTTCGTATTTCTCTTTTACGTCTTTTGGTAATTCAAAAAAGTTTTTGATTTCTGAATATAAGTTGTCTACCAAATTATCGCTCAAAAAATGACCTTTTAGAGCTACAAAACCAATATTTTCATAGGCATGGCCTATTTCATTGATAAATTTTTGTTTTCGATTTTCATCATTAGATAAAAAGTCAGCTAAATTAACGCTAGGTATTTTATTCATTATGATTCTTTTTTAAAAAATGAGACTTTAAATGTACGAAAAAAGAGGATAGAAATTTATAAAAATTATCAGACAGTTTTTATGCACTAAATTAAAGGCGATAAATACATTGTAATTTTAAAATTTCTATTTTTTAGAGAATGGTATTAAGTAAGAAATTGTATAATTAAATCCAAAACCAGTACCAGTGTCAAAAATACGATTAAACCCTGGTGCATAAAGTGTTTTAAAATTATCTGGTTCTTTAACACTGAGGGCGATTTTATATGAAAAACTAGCGCTTAAAAACAAGTTTTTAAATGTTTCTACTTTAAAACCAAGCATAAACTCTGTCCAATGTGCAGTTAAGTTTGATGTTGTATTTGAGGAAACTAGGTCTGCAGGAAAATAAGGTGATCCATTATTTTCTCCATTCACCACATTTGGTTTATAATTGTTTAAAGTTTGATCAAAAATACTGAAGCCATACCTTAATCCTGCGAAAATTTCGTTGTTCATGTCTAACCAATTTTCATATAAATTATAGTTTACACCTAATCTTATATAAGATCCTTTTGCAACAGAATTGGTGAAATCTTCTTGATTTTTTTCATCTTCATAGCCTAATTCTGTGGCTATAAAAAGACGTTTTGTTATCCTATAATCAGCTACAATTTCAAAACCATTATTATAATCTCCATCTACCAAAGCTAAGATAGGTTTGCTAATATCTATCCCTAAACGAATTCCGTAAGGTGATTTATATACAATTGAATCTTTTGGTGTTGATAAACTATCTTTTGGTTGTTCTTGAGAAAATCCATCAACAACCGTTAAAAACAATAAAATATTAATGAAATATTTGAACATGTGCTGAGTTTTGATTTTCTATTGAAGTTTCTAATGCTGTAAAACTAGAAATCCAATTATTATTTGGAGTGAAATTTACATCATTAAAAATTATTTTGAAACCACAAGAACGAGATACATATTCGTTTTCTGGAGTGTAGTCAATAGTAAATTGTTCTACAATATTACCTTTTGAAAGATTATAAATTGTTTGATTATTATTTGTGTTTAATGGAATTACTAAAGAGTCTGTAGAAATGTTTACAAAAAGGCTGTCTTTATTTTCTGCCCAAACATATAATTCATTTACAGCCTTTAAAGAGCTTCTATTTGCTTCGTCATAAAAACGAAGAATTAGTTTAGGTGTTACAGGGTTTTGTATACAAAAATCATCTTTTTCACAAGCGGAATTTAAGATAATTATTAGTAAAACAAATGGAATTATTTTCCTCATAAAATTAATCTTCTTCTTCTACTTCAACAATAGTATTGATGGCTTTTGCTAATTTAAAATCTAATTCTGTAACACCATTAGCGTCATGAGTTGTTAAGGAAATGTCAAGCGTATTGTATACATTTGTCCATTCTGGATGATGGTTTAAAGCTTCACATTCAAAAGCAATTCTATTCATTGCAGACATGCAGTCTTTAAAATTATCGAATTCAAAATCAGTATGTAAAGCATTGTCATAAAAATCCCAATCTGTTAAGGTTTCTATTTTTTTTTCTATTTCTAAATCTGTCAATTTCTTCATACGATACGAATATTTAGTTTTTACCAATTTCATTTATGGCTTCTATTTGTTTTGGTTTCTTTTTCAATAATGTTAAGCCTTTTTTGAATAAATATACAATTAAAACAATAAGCAATATTGTTACAAATATATTACCCATAAAATAACCTATGGAGTAACCAGATGTATCTGAAAAAAGGACAAAAAATAATCTGACAGTTTCTGGAAGCTCTATCAATGTAACTAAACCTAAAATTAATGCGATTAGTATAAATAGGAAGCCTAAAAATTTCTTAATCATATCACAAATATATTAAAATGAGTATTTAAATAAGCTTTTAACTTTTCTCAAATAAAACTACGGTTTCAATATGGCTTGTGTGTGGAAACTGATCAACCAAACTCATTTTTTTAATTTGATATCCTGCTTCTCTAAGTAATTCAGTATCTCTAGCTTGTGTTGCAGGATTACAAGAAACATACACCATTCTGTCAGCATTTAGATTAATGATTTTTTGTAACGTTTTTGGCGCAATTCCTGCTCTTGCAGGATCTAAAATAATAGTTTTAATTTTATTTTGATATTCAGGATGTTGATTTAAAAACTTACCAACATCTGCAGCATAAAAACGTAAACCTTCTATTTTATTTCTTCTTGCATTCTTTTTTGCATCTTCTATGGCAGATGTCACAATATCTACTCCTATAATTTTAGCGTTGTCACTTTTAGAAGCTACAATTTGCCCTATTGTACCCGTGCCACAAAACAAGTCCATAACTACAGTATGATCTACTTTGGTTTTGTCTTCTAACACATAATCAATAACTTTTGAATAAAGTTTTTCCGCAGATTTAGGATTGGTTTGAAAAAAGCTTTTCATACTAATTTCAAAATTTAAGCCTAAGAGTTCTTCTACAATTTTATCTTTTCCATATATTAGATTGATGCTACCAGAAGTAGCAATGGTTCTGTCTCCAACTTCATCATTTATGGTATGCAATAAACCAGCAACTCTATTACCAAATAAAGTTACTAAAAATTCAGCAAATTTATCTAAATCAAATTGTGGTAAATCATAAGATGTAGTAACCAAATTAAACAATAATTCATTTGTCTTAAAAGATTTTCTAACTACAAAGTATCTAAAAAAGCCCTCCTTTTTAGGTCCATGCCAAGGAGCTAAACCTGTTTCTAAACAGTATTTTCTAATATTCTTTAAATGATCTTCAAAATGCTTATCAAATAAACCAGAATCTTTTTCAAGATTATCTCCCATCCACCATACACCTCGTCTTTTAAAACCTAAGGTAAATTCGTCTTTATCTCTTTTTACAACTCTGTCATAACCTATTGCAGAAAAACCATATTCCATTTTATTTCTATAATGGAATACATTTGGTGAAGTTATAAATTCGTCAAATAAATCTTCAATATCTGCTACTTTTCCAATTCGCTTAAATAGAGATAACGTGCTTTCTTTTTTATATTGATGTTGTAAATGAATTGGCAGTTGTATGTAAGGTGCCCCAGGAATATCTTGAAAAGGAACTTCAATTTCATTTTCAGAAGCTTGTAAAACATCTATTAGTTTCGCTTCAGCATATTTTTTGCTAGATTTTTTAATTTGTGCTTTAACCAGCTGACCCGGTAAAGTGTTAGGTACAAAAATTACAAAGCTGCCTTCATCAGAATGAATTCTAGCAATTCCTTTTCCGCCAAAAGCGTAATCTTCAATTTTCAACTCTAAAATTTGATTTCTTTTTACAAATTTATTGCGTTCTCTACGTGGCATTTTATTTAATTTATTGAATTACAAAATTAGAAATATTATTGTTGCTTTTGTTATGGTTATTCATTTAAATAAAATAATTTACTATTTTTGTACAACTTCGGGGATGATTTCTTTCCCACGCTGAATTTCTGGAACTCTTCAGAAGGATAAAGGTAGAACAGGAATGGTTATTTTACTTGCGTTGCGAGTATAATTATTTATTAATTTTTTTGAAATCCAAGTATGGATTTTAAAATATTATTTTCGTGAAATACGAACGTAATAAACTTTAAAAACTATAAAATGGCTGTTTTAGACCAATTAACTTCGCAACAAGCGATTGAATTAGAAGA
>CAJWAC010000057.1 GCA_913020555.1 uncultured Polaribacter sp.
ACACCTCCCACTAAAGCAAATATTGTAATCACCACATTTATATCTGCTAAATCATCAAACATTGGAAATGCTGTATTTGAATAATATCTTCTTGGTAGACCCGCTAAACCGATAAAATGCATTGGCCAAAACACACCGTAGGCACATATTATAGTCACCCAAAAATGCCAATAACCCAAAGTTTTATTCATCATTCTACCATACATTTTTGGAAACCAATGATAAATACCAGCATACATACCAAATATCGCTGATACTCCCATTACTAAGTGAAAGTGAGCAACTACAAAATAAGTATCATGAATGGCTATATCTAGAGCTGAATCTCCCAAAACTAAACCTGTTAAACCTCCTGTTACAAAGGTGGATACTAAACCAATAGAAAATAACATGGCTGGATTCAGTTGTAGATTTCCTTTCCATAAAGTTGTAATGTAATTAAATGCTTTAACAGCAGATGGAATTGCAATTAACAACGTAGTAAATGTAAATACAGATCCTAAGAATGGATTCATACCAGAAATAAACATATGATGCCCCCAAACTATTGTTGATAAAAATGCAATTGCCATAATAGACATTACCATCGCTCTGTATCCAAAAATTGGTTTTCTTGAGTTAGTTGATATTATTTCGGATGTAATACCCAAAGCCGGTAATAATACAATATATACTTCTGGATGTCCTAAAAACCAAAATAAGTGTTCAAATAAAACTGGTGATCCTCCTTGATAATGCAAAACTTCACCAGCTATAAATATATCTGATAGGTAAAAAGATGTTCCAAAACTTCTATCAAAAACTAATAGTAAAGCTGCTGACAATAAAACTGGAAATGATACAACACCAATAATGGCAGTAATAAAGAATGCCCACATTGTTAGAGGCAATCTTGTCATTTTCATTCCTTTTGTTCTCAAATTTAAAACTGTTACAATGTAATTTAATGCACCTATTAATGAAGATGCAATAAAAATAGACATAGAAACTAACCATAAAGTCATTCCTGTACCTGAGCCCGGAATAGCCTGAGGCAATGCACTTAATGGTGGATAAATTGTCCAACCTGCAGAAGCTGGACCAGCTTCGACAAATAATGAAATTACCATTAGTATACTTGAAAGAAAGAATAACCAATAAGAAATCATATTCATAAAACCAGATGCCATATCTCTTGCTCCAATTTGCAAAGGAATTAAAAGGTTAGAAAATGTTCCACTTAAACCTGCTGTTAAAACAAAGAAAACCATTATAGTTCCATGAATCGTAACTAGGGCCAGATAGATGTCTGGATTCATAACCCCGTCTGTTTGATGAGGTCCTAAGAATGCCTCTATAATTGAAAATGATTTTTCTGGCCAAGCCAATTGTAGCCTGAATAACATAGACATCATTACCGCAATAATTCCCATAAACATTCCTGTAACAAGGAATTGTTTTGAAATCATTTTATGATCTTGACTAAAAATATATTTTGTTACAAACGTTTCTTTATGATGATGTTCTGACATAATCTTATTTATTTGTAGGTTTATAATTATTTAATAACCGCCGCTAATGTTGGTTGTTCTGCAATCCATTTATCATATACTTCTGGTTCTACAACAGTAATTTTCATTTGCATACTGTAGTGAGAAGCTCCACATATTTTATTACAAAGTAGTAAGTAGTCGAACTCATACAAGTCCTCTCCTTTGGCACTTCTAATTTTGTTTATACCTTTAGTCTTTGCAATTACTTCAGGTTGTTGTCTCATCTCTTCTGTGGTATATTTTGGAGTAAAACCAAATTCCGTTACCATTCCAGGCACACAATTCATTTGAGCTCTAAAATGCGGCATATATGCCGAATGCAGAACATCTTGAGAGCGGAATTTAAAATGTATCTTTTTCCCTTTAGGCAAATATAATTCAGTTACTTGTTTATCATCTTGTGAGTTTACATCTTTCATATCTACACCCATGGTGTTGATTCCTTTAATGTAATTTACATTTCCGAGCCCCAATGTATTATCATTACCCGCATATCTAGCATCCCATCTAAATTGTTGTGAATATACTTCAATTAAAATGGCATCTTCATCAGATAAATCCATAACATTATTCCACTGCCATAATCCATAGCCAATTAAACCTACTAAAACAATGGCAGGAGTAACCGTCCAAATTAGTTCTAACTTATGACTGTCTGCATAAAATTTTGCTTTTCTATTTTTATTACCTCGATATTTGAAGGTAAAATAAAAGATTAGAAATTGCATAATAAACTGTACAATTCCTATCAACCAAAAAGTGATATTGAACAATCTATCATCATGTTCGCCCTCAATTGAAGCTGATTCTGGTAACATTATAACATTCATGGCTATTAAGCAATAAATCATTATTGCGTAGAAAAAAACCATAAAGTAGATGGCATACTTACCTTGTTTTGCATTGTCTTCATCGTTTGCAACAACTCCCCTCAAATCCAAGATTCTAGTGATTTGCCAAAAACTTACACCTATTGCAACACCTATAAAAATATAAAATAGAGCTAGCATATATATCTTTTCTTAATTATTATAATCTTTAGTTTATTAATGATGATCAGCTGAACCTTCTCCCCTGTGTTCTATATTGTAATAATGAAAGTGTTCACTTTCTTCCAAGAAAGGATTACCTTTTGGAATTGGATTTGCTTTTGCAAAAGCACTAAAAACACTATATATAAATATTCCTAAAAAGAATAAAAGTGCACTAATTTCAGGAATACCAAAGTACCATTGCCCACCAACAGTAGCCGGCATTACCATTACAAATATATCTATGTAATGACCTGCTAAAATTACTATACCTCCTATAACCACAAACCAAGGAATACTCTTAAAATCACTATTTAATAGCAATAGTACTGGAAAAACAAAGTTCATTGCTACCATTGCCAAAAATGGTATTTTATATTCATTAAAACGAGCTGCAAAGTATGTAGTTTCCTCAGGAATATTTGCATACCAAATTAACATAAATTGAGCAAACCATAAATACGTCCAAAATACTGAGAAACCGAACATAAATTTAGCTAAATCATGAATATGACTATCATTAACCCCGGGTAAAGCTCCCTTTGATCTTAAATAAATTGTTACGAATGCTATTATAGTAAGCGCACTAACTAGCAGGCTTGCTAAAACATACCAACCAAATAATGTAGAAAACCAGTGTGGATCTAATCCCATAATCCAATCCCATGACATCATGGACTCGGTTAACATGAAAATAAATATAAAAATTACTGATGAATTATAATTAAATTTATATGTTTTACCGTTATCGTTTGCAGTATCTTCTTTAATGGAGCTTTTTCTTATAATAAATCTGTAAGCATTCCATAATATTAAATAAACGATGCTTCTAATCACCCAACTTGGAACATTCATCCACCATTCTTTTCCGGCAACAATAGCGTCATACTTATCACTTGTAGTATCAAATGTACCTTCTGCCATCCATGAAAACAAATGGTTAAAATGCATTGCAGATAATACCACAATTACAGCCATTATTATTGAAGTAGGCACTAAGTTAGCGGTAATAGCCTCCATAACTCTAAATAGCACTACAGACCAACCTGACTGAGCCACTCTTTGTGAAGCATAAAAAGCTAAAACTAATAGTGAGATACCTAAAAAGAAGAATAAAGCAACATAAAATGCCGACCAAGGTCTGTTTTGAAGTTGGTGTAAAACGTGCTCAGCATGTGAATCATCGTTATGATGTGCGTCGTGACTATCTACTTTATGATGTGATTTCTCTACATTGTGATTTAATGAATCATTAGTTTTGTGATCATCAGTATGAGATTCTGCGTGCTCATCACCATTGGATGAAGCATGGTCATCTCCATGATTATTTTGATGAGCCATTATTTCTTTAGCATCTTCCATTGTTGATGGTGCAGTGTAAAAACTAAATGCTATACCTATAAAACCAATAAGTATTAAGGCTAGTGAGAAAGTTTTTAATTTACCTGAGAATTGATACATATCTTTCGTATTCTATCTTTTTGTAATTATTTTATAAATCAGCACGTAATTTCTCTACGTAGTGAATTATTTGCCAACGTTCATTATATGTTAATTGTGACGAGTGCGAACCCATTAAGTTCTTACCATGCATTATAACGTGGTAAATACTACCAGCATTAATATCTCTGTCTTTATAACTTGGTATTCCTTCAAATTTTTCTACCTGAGACAAATATCCATTCCCATCACCTTTTTTACCATGACATGATATGCAATATATTTCATACATTTTTTTGCCATTTTCTAAATTTTTCTCTGAATCAGCTAAAGGATTTTTCAACTCAGCCTTAGCCTTATCGTAACCATCTGCCGTATCAGGGATATCGTAAGAAGGATGACCACCTCTTGATATAGTTCCTGCAACAGGTTTACTATTTACAGGGTTGCCATTTAAACCTTCAGCATCATCAGCATCGTAAGGAATAGAAACATACATATCTGGCATATATTCCACTTTGGGTGTTCTTCTATCTTTACAAGACGTAATGCTTGCAAGCATGAATAAAGCAAAAAGTAATTTAAAAATCTTCATTATATATTAGTGCTTATCTACTACATTAATTTCTACAGCTCCTGTTTTTGATAACAAAACAGTCAATTCTTCCTCATTATTATTTACAGGTATTTCCATTAAAAAATGATCATCTGTAGTTCTTGGATCAGGATTTTCTGCATTTTTAAATGGCCAAATTCTACTTCTCATATAAAAGGTAATAACCATTAAGTGGGCTGCAAAAAAAACAGTTAGCTCAAACATAATTGGTACAAATGCAGGCATGTTTTCTAACCATGAAAAACTTGGCTTACCACCAATATCTTGAGGCCAATCTTGAATCATCATATAATTGGTCATCCATATTGCAACGGCTAAACCTGTAATTCCATAAAAGAAAGCTGTAATAGCCAATTTTGTTGGAGCTAAACCCATAGCTTTATCTAAACCATGAACTGGAAAAGGACAAAATACCTCTTCTATGTGATGATGTTCTGCTTTTACAGTCTTTACTGCATCCATAAGAACTTCGTCATCATTGTAAAATGCATGAATAACTTTTGATGATTCCATAATTATTCTTTATCTAATTTATCTGATTCACCACCCACAGCTGCAACTTTAATTGCTGGCTTTGTTGGTATACCCTGTTCTCTTCTGTTCTTGTAAAATTCACCAGAAGATTTTAATATTGTTTTCACCTCTGCCTGCGCAATTACAGGGAATGTTCTTGCATATAATAAGAACAACACAAAGAAAAATCCTATTGTTCCTATAAAGATACCAACATCTACAAACGTAGGTTCAAAACGCCACCAAGTTGATGGTAAGTGACCTTTACTTAATACAATTGCAATAATATCAAAACGTTCGAACCACATACCAATATTAATAAATATTGATATAATAAACGTCCAAATAAAACTTCTTCTTATTTTCTTAAACCATAATAGCTGTGGCGTTAATATATTAAAAAATAATAGTGAATAAAATGCCCAAGCATAAGGTCCTGTTGCAGCACCTACAGAAAGATACGTATAGTTTTCGTATGGAGAACCTGTATACCATGCAATAAAAAATTCAGTTGCATAAGCTACAGCTACAATTCCACCAGTTAAAATGATTACTATATTCATATATTCTATATGCATTCTGGTAATATAATCTTCTAAATTGGTCACCTTACGCATAATTCCTAAAAGAGTTTGCACCATTGCAAAACCAGAAAAGATTGCTCCGGCAACAAAGTAAGGTGGAAAAATTGTAGAGTGCCAACCAGGGTTAATGGATGTAGCAAAGTCCATAGATACAATAGTATGTACAGAAAGTACTAATGGAGTTGCTAGACCTGCAAGTACTAAAGACACTTCTTCAAAACGTTGCCAATCTTTAGCTCTACCAGACCAACCAAAACTTAATAATGCATAAATTTTCTTTTGAAAAGGTTTTACTGCTCTATCACGAATCATTGCAAAATCTGGTAATAAACCTGTCCACCAAAAAACTAATGATACCGATAAATATGTAGAAATTGCAAATACATCCCAAAGTAACGGAGAGTTAAAATTTACCCATAAAGATCCAAATTGATTTGGAATTGGTAATACCCAATAGCCATTCCATGGACGACCCATGTGAATAATTGGAAACAATCCTGCCTGAAAAACTGCAAAAATTGTCATTGCCTCAGCAGAACGGTTTATAGCCATTCTCCATTTTTGGCGAAATAATAAAAGTACAGCAGAAATTAATGTACCAGCGTGGCCAATACCTACCCACCATACGAAGTTCGTAATGTCCCAAGCCCATCCAATGTTCTTGCTTAATCCCCAAACTCCAATACCTGTACCAACGGTGTAAAAGATACATCCGAATCCCCATAACATTGCTGCTAAAGAAATATAAAATGCCACGTACCAATTTTTATTTGCTTTTCCTTCTATAGGCTTTGCAATGTCTTCGGTAATATCGTGGTAACTTTTATCACCTAATACTAAAGGTTCCCTTATGGGTGCTTCGTAATGAGACATATTTTATATCTTAAATTTTAATTACGCTTCGTTTGTGTTCTTTATTTTTACTTGATAGATTACATTTGGCTTTGTCTGTAAGTAATCTAAAACTCCATAAGCTCTTTTGTCACTTACTAATGGAGTTACTGGATCTTCTTCATTATTAATATCACCAAAAATCATAGCTCCAGACGAACATGCTGCTGAACAAGCGCAAGCATCATTAAATTCGTCATTTGCCACTGCTCTACCTTCTCTTTTTGCCTTTAAAATGACCGCCTGAGTAGATTGAATACAGAATGAGCATTTCTCCATTACTCCTCTACCACGAACCACAACGTCAGGATTTAATACCATCTTACCGTAATCGTTATTCATATTAAAGTCAAACTCATTATTATTCGCATACTCAAACCAGTTAAAACGACGTACTCTGTATGGACAGTTGTTTGCACAATATCTTGTACCAACACATCTGTTATATGCCATTTGATTTTGACCTTGACGACCATGAGACGTTGCTGCAACAGGACAAACTGTTTCACAAGGTGCATGATTACAATGTTGACACATCATTGGTTGGAAAGTAACCTCCGGATTTTCTGCTTCAGTCTCTAACTTTCTATAAGTATCACCTCTACTTAAACCTAATTCCTTTGCATCTTCTCTGGTTTCAACCTCAGAAGAATAGTATCTATCAATACGCAACCAGTGCATATCTCTACCAACTCTTACTTCATTCTTACCTACTACAGGAACATTGTTTTCTGCATGACAAGCAATCACACAAGCTCCACAACCTGTACATGCACTTAAATCAATTGATAAATTAAAGTGATGACCAATTTCTCTATTATGCTCATCCCAAATATCTATAGTATTTGCTTCTACTTCTTGATGATCATAAGAAACATATGCCGGTTTATTCCAACCGTGATGATGATCTTTAGGATCTACAGTTTTAAAATCTTTTAATGATGCTACCTTTAAAATATCATGACGACCTGCAATTGTTTTCTGTACTTGTGTACATGCAAATTTATGTGTCCCTGATACTTTTTCTATAGAAACACCATACTGAATATGGTTATTGTTAATATACAATGGGTAAGCATTTACACCAACCTGCATATCTTCTTTAAAATCTAATGTTCTTCCGTAACCTAATGCCAAACCAATAGAGCCTTTTGCCTGTCCTGGTTGAATCATTACCGGAATGTTCTCCACAGTTACACCGTTAATTGTAACGTTAGCATAATCTCCATCAATAGCACCATTGTCTTGTACTGGATTTTCAAAACCTAATTCTCTAGCATCTGCTATGGACATTGTTAAATAATTGTCCCAAGAAGCTCTCGTAATTGGATCAGGAAACTCTTGCAACCAAGGATTATTTGCTTGCTTACCATCTCCTAAACCAGTTTTGGCATATAAATTTAATTCAAATCCTGTTGCCTTCTTTGCTGAAGTAGCTAATTCATTCGCCACGTCAGCTATAGAAATTGAGCTCTCAAATACAGTTTCATTTACGGAAACTTCTTTCTTAGAAAAACCATTATGTAAAGCGGTATTCCACGAGTTACCTCCAAGTGCATTCTCTGATGCATATGTTTTGAGATAATCGTAGTAATTTACCATATTACCAGACCATTTTAACAATACATCTTGAAATTGACGTGTGTTAAATAATGGTTGGATTGTTGGCTGCATTAGACCATAAGTTATCTCGTCAAATTGAGTATCACCCCAGGATTCCAAATAATGTGGAGTTGGTAATACAAAATCCATTGCACTTACAGTATCATTATTTTCTATTGATAAAGCAACTTTCAAGGAAACTTTTTTTAATCCTTCAGAAAAACCTGAAGCATTTGACAAAGTATAAAGTGGATCTACGTTATAAGAAATTAAACCTGCCACGCTACCCGCATTCATATCAGCAACTAATTGCGACACTTCTGCATCATTTCCTTGACGAATATTTATTGTATTATTTGTGTCAATAATTTCACTACCTAATGCTGCATTGATAGCTAAAGAAATTAACTGCGCATTTTTATCATTCAAACCAGTTAAAACAACCCCTTTAGAACCAGCTTTCTTTAATTCTGAAGCCATTTTTTTAACTTCGGCATCAACTGATGTTGATTTAGATGCGAAATTACTTCCTGTAACTGCATTATATAAATTCAACAAAGCAAAGACTTGATCAGATGGTTTTAAAACAACTCTCTTATCTGAATTTGCACCTGTTAGTGACATATTACTTTCAAACTGCACATGATAAGACATGTGACCTGATTCCGGCTTTCTACCAGCTATATATGATTTTTCAAATCCACCATGAAAATCACCTAAAAAATCTGCCCCAAAAGAGACAATAGTTTTTGCTTTATTTAAATGATAATTTGGCAAGGCACGTTTACCATACATCGCCATAAAAGCATCTACAGCGCCTGATTCTGAAATAGCATCGTAAGTAATGTGTTTCACATTTGGATAAACAGCTATAAATTCCTCAATAACCTTTTCAGTAGATGGACTAGCTAAAGTACCCGTTAACAAAACAACAGGTTTATTAGCTTCTTTAAAAGCATTTAATTGAGCGCCTATCTCAGCATCTGCTTGACCCCATGAAAAAGCTGCATCTGAATCTTTTTTTGCAGGCTCTTTTAAACGGAGTTTGTCATCATATAAAGATAAAACAGAAGCCGCTATTCTTGCATTCATATCAGCACCCGCTTCACTATTTGGCATCACTAAAATTGGACGACCTTCTCTTGTTTTTACTAAAACATTTGCAAAATCATAACCATCTGCCATTGAAGTTGCATACCAATCAGCAACACCAGCAATAATATCGTCTGGTTTTACAACGTAAGGAATAGACTTTCTAACAGGACCCTCACAGGCTGCTAAAGAAGCCGCTGCAGTGGTAAAGCCAACATATTTCAAAAAATCTCTACGCGAAGTAGATGTATTCTCTAAAGTTTCTTTATCACCTAAAAATTCATCTGTAGCAATTTCACTTACAAACTCATTTTTACTTAACGTTTCAACAATAGAACTTTCTTTAAGTTCCTCAACACTTTTCCAGTATTTTTTGTTTGAAGCCATTTATATATTAGTTATTAGTTGTTAGTTTTTGATTTTAAAAAAACCAATACTAGCATTCTTCTTTTATTAATAGTGACATTTACCACACTCTAAACCTCCTAGTTGCGCTATGGTAACTTTTTCTACATCATACTTTTTAGCCAACTCTTCATGAATTTTCTCGTAATACTCGTTCCCTTTTAAGTTGACATTTGTTTCCCTATGACAATCTATACACCAACCCATTGTTAATGGCGAATATTGACGCATTTCATCAAATTCCTCAACAGGACCATGACATTTCTGACATTTAACACCTGCTACAGTTACGTGCTGAGAATGATTAAAATAAGCAAAATCCGGTAAATTATGTATTCTGATCCATTTGATGGGTTTTGTTTCACCCGTATACTCTAAAGCTTCTGTATCCCAACCAGCAGCATCATAAACTTTGGCGATCTCTTTATCTAACTCTGTTTTACCGTAAGTAACTCCGTCCCACTCCACTTTTGTACCCTCTGCCACTTCAGCAATATTTTTGTGACAATTCATACATACATTTACTGATGGAATACCAGAATGCTTGCTATGCTTTGCTGATGAGTGACAATACTGACATTCAATTTTATTTTCACCTGAATGTATTTTATGAGAAAAAGCAATTGGCTGTAAAGGCATATACCCCTCGTTAACACCAACCTTAAACAAGGTTCCGAAACCTAAATAAGCTCCCATCAATAAAACAAAAATTACTGACATTACTTGTAAAAATGTGTTTCTTTTTAAACCTTGCCAAAGCTCATCTAAATCCCTTCTTAAGTTTGAACCAGGAGCAGTTTTCCCCTTTAATTCATTTACTTGCTTTAATAAATTAGCAATCATTAAGAAAGCCACGATAATTGCACCCGCTAAGAAATAGATAATCCACTCAGGAGCATTATTACCATTTTGACCTCCCCCATCATCAGATACTGGCCCACCAGATACAACTTTCTTAGGCGGATCACCTACAGTTGTATAATAAAGAATATCATCAATTTGCTGATCGCTTAATTGAGGAAAAGCAGACATTACAGAACCATTATATTCTTCAAAAATTGCAATAGCATCCGCATCTCCTGAAGCTCTTAATTCTGCATTATTTTTTATCCAAGCTTTTAGCCATTCGTTTTCTCTACGACCTTCTACACCACCTAAAGCAGGACCAATTAACTTCTTATCTAATTTATGACAAGATGCACATAAAGATTTGAAAATTTTCCTTCCTTCTTTTTGACGACCAGCATCTACTTCTTGGGAAAAAGAGGATAAACCGAATGCAAAAAACAGAATTACTGTAAAGCCTCGTAGAAATTCTTTGATTAATTTACTGTGTAACGCTACACTTTTCATATTAACAAACTATATTTAGTATCGTGTATAAAATAGCTCAAAAAACGATTTTTGAACAGTCCGACAAAAGTAGTACATATAACCATATTTTAAAATAGTTAAGGAATGTTAAATATTAATTTATATCAATTCTAAATAAATCAATTTTTGAATATATTTTACCTATTATGATTACTTTTGTTTAAACTTTTAGCCATGAAAAACAGACTGTTTTTAAATATATTCGTTGTATTCTTATTTTTAATTTCAGAGCGTTTAATTTCTCAAAATGAAACAAATAGTAGTCCTGAAATTAAGAGGTTAATTTCTAAAAAAAGAGCTTTTAATAAAACGTATGGCTATGGTTTTCGAGTGCAAGTTTATTATGGTGATGAAACCAAGGCAAGAAAAATACAAAATAAATTTAAAATTAGTTTTCCTAACGTTTATACAAAACTAGCTTACAATAAACCAGATTGGAAAGTTCACGTTGGCAATTACAAAACAAAATTAGAAGCAGATAAAGCTTTGATAACCTTCTCGGAGAAATTTACGGGCCTAATTGTGATTCCCTTAGGTAAATAGTTGACTTATTTTAAGTCTTTTAGAACCAATTGTATTGATTTAAATCCATTCCATTCATTTTCATCTAAACCGTAAACAACATCAAAATTGTTTTGAGCGTAGTCAATTTTATCACCTAAGTTGAAACCGATTGCTCCAAATGTTTTTTTGTTATCACCTTGAAAAAGATTTAGTTTTAAATGGTCTTGTTCCTTACCAACTTTTTTACCGTAACCACTATCTCTAACGCAATTAGACTTAAAAATTGGCTTCATATTTTGAGGTCCAAAAGGCCCCATTTGCTCAATAATTCTGAAAAATTTTGGAGTAATCTCAGAAAGTTCAATTTCTGCATCAATTGAAATTTCTGGCATTAATAGTTCTTTGCTAATTGTTTGCGAAACTACTTGTTCAAATTTATCTTTAAACTTTTGATAATTTTTTGGTAATAAAGTTAAACCTGCCGCATATTTATGACCTCCAAATTGTTCTATAAATTCCGAACATTCTTGCAAAGCGTTATAAATATCAAACCCTTTTACTGAACGCGCAGAAGCCGCTAAATTATCTCCACTTTTAGTAAAAACTAAAGTTGGTCTATAATATTTTTCTATTAATCTTGATGCAACAATTCCAATAACTCCTTTATGCCAATCTTCTTGATACACAACCGATGTAAAACGCTCTTCCTCCTTATTATCAATAATTTGAATAAGTGCCTGATTAGTGATTTTTTTATCTAAATCTTTTCTATCCGCATTAAATATTTCAATTTTCGCCGCGAACTTAACAGCTGAATCAAAATCCATTTCTGTCAATAATTCCACAGCATAATTACCATGTTTCATTCTACCAGCGGCATTAATTCTTGGCGCAATTATAAATACAACATCTGTAATGGTTAATTCCTTTTTTTTAATTTGATGAGTAATTGCTCTAATTCCATTTCTTGGGTTTTGGTTGATAATTTGCAAACCGAAAAATGTTAACACCCTATTTTCATTAACCATAGGAACTATATCTGCTGCAATGGCAGTTGCTACAAGGTCTAAATAGGGAAGAAAATCTTCAATTTTTTGATTTCTAGAAACCCCTAAAGCTTGAATTAATTTAAACCCTACTCCACAACCACATAATTCATCGAAAGGATAACTACAATCTACTCTTTTAGGGTTTAAAACAGCTACAGCATCAGGAATTTTATCTCCTGGCTTATGATGATCGCAAATAATGAAATCTATATTTTTTTCTCTTGCGTAATTTACTTTATCAATAGCTTTAATTCCACAATCTAATGCAATAATTAAAGAGAAATTATTATCTTCTGCAAAATCAATGCCTGCGTAAGAAATACCATAACCTTCAGCATATCTATCTGGAATATAAGTTGCAATATTTGAAGTAATTGTTCTTAAATAGGATGAAACCAATGACACTGCAGTTGTGCCATCAACATCATAATCACCATAAATTAATATATTTTCATTAAGGCTAATGGCTTTTTCAATTCTAGCTACTGCAAGATCCATATCCTTCATCAAAAAAGGATCATGAATATCTTTTAAACTTGGGCGAAAAAATTCTTTTGCCTGCTCAAATGTTTCAATATTTCTCTGGCATAAAATAGATGCAATGGTTTTATCAACCTGTAAATCTTGAGCAAGTTTTACAACTTTTTTTGAGTTTGGTTTTGGTTTTAAAGTCCATCTCATAGCCTTCTACTGAAATTATTCTACAGGTATTTTGATCTTTTACAAATTATGTAAATGAATTTCAATTTCCACCTCAGCAAACTGGCGAAACATTTCCATTACTCCACAATATTTTGTTACCGATAAATTTACAGCTTTTTGAATTTTTTTTGGTTGTAATTCAGCATCAGTAAAATGATAATCCACTTTTACCTTGTTATAGAATTTTGGATGTTCTTCTGTTAATTCTGCAGTTACCTCAATATTAAAATCTTCAACTTCCGCTTGCATTTTTGTTAATAAAGAAACCACATCTAAACCAGAGCAACCTGCTAAAGAAGATAACATTAAAGCTTTGGGCGCAAAACCAAAAACATCTCCATTATCCTGAGATTTATCAAACATTATAAATTTATTTCCACTCGGATTATCTGTTTCAAACTGCGATTTTTGAGTCCATTTTGTGCTCACTACATTTTTAACCATAATTTACCTCTTTTTTAAAATTGAAATCTTACATTGTAGACCTTTACAAAAATAAGAAAACACTTAAGAGATACTAAATAAAATGTATAAATATGTAATTTTACAATCAAAATTATTGACTTTTTACTTTTTAATGTTGAGTAATTTATTAATAAGTCAAACTGACCAAGCACCATTTGTAACAGCAGCTGGAAGACAGCCTTTTTGCACTGGCAATCCTATAAATATTGTAACGGATTTCACAATTACAGATACTGATGATATTAGTATTCCTGAATTTTATATTCAGATATCTTCAGGTTATCAAGTTAATCAAGATTTTTTGCAATTAACCGGCAATCATCCTTTTATTACAACTTCTTGGAATACAAATGAAGGCAAATTAACACTAGCCTCAGCCTTTGGAGGAGGTGAAATTTTATTAACCAATTTAGAAAATGCAGTTAAAGATATCGTCTTTACAACTACAGCAAATAACGTTTCTATCGAAAAATTCTTTTCTCTAAGTGTTACAGATGCAAATTACTTGCCATTAACAGATCATTTTTATGAGTTTATTGATGTACCCAATATTACTTGGCAAAATGCAAAAGTAGCTGCAGAGAACAGAACTTACTTTGGAAGACAGGGTTATTTAGCCACTTTAACGAGCCAAGAAGAAGCTGACTTTGCAGGAAAACAAGCATCTGGAGCAGGTTGGATTGGAGGAAGTGATGAAGAAACTGAAGGTGAATGGAAATGGGTTACTGGCCCTGAAGCCGGAAGTATTTTTTGGTTGGGAGAAATAGGAGGTACAACACCTGATTTTGCTTTTTGGAACAATAATGAACCTAACAATTCAGGTAATGAAGATTATGCACATATTACAGATCCATCCATTGGAATAGTTGGAGCTTGGAATGATTTACCAAACCAGGGAGGAACAGGTCTTTATGTTCCCAAAGGATATATTGTAGAATATGGAACAGATGCAGACCCTCCACTATTTATAGTTGCTTCAAAAACTTTTACAACACAAGAAACGATGACAAATGCTTATTCTGCAAGAGCATGGTTACTCAAACACTTAAAAGATCAAGAATCTATAAAAAATGCAAATGAACAACTCTTAAATGCAGAGCTGAAAAATGTTGAGTTATCTAAAACTTATGGACCAAAACAACCTGTAATGCTCGCTTCTAGTGAAGAGGTTCAATTATTAAAAACTCGATTAAATAATAAAGTGTCAGGCTTTATTGACAGTGTTGGT
>CAJWAC010000058.1 GCA_913020555.1 uncultured Polaribacter sp.
TTTAAAAATCTGTTATTTAGAGCTAGTGTTTTTTTGATACCTGTTTTTTTATTTTTTTATTTTACTGCCTACTTATTCATAGATAACTATAATTATTATTTGTTCCCTCAAATTATATTAATGATTGCATTATTATATGCAATCATTTTTAAATTTTCATTAAGGGGATTATTAGAATTTAAAGCATACAATTTAATATTGTTTGTAGAACCATTTATTACTCTTTTAGGAGTTCTCATTATAGTATTTTTGGATTTGAATTTAGAATATATTATTTGGGCTTATATTTTAGGTTATGTATTGCCATTACCATATCAATATTTAATAATCATCAATAAGGAAAAAACTCCAAATGTTGCCCTAAAGCTAAAACAAATAGTTAATTATAGTTACAAAGTCCATTTTTTTAAAATATTGAACTTCACTGAAAACAAATTTGATATTCTTATAATAGGATATTTTTTATCAATAACAGAAGTTGGAATATATTCTGTAGCAGTTGCTATAACAGTAATATTTCAATCTTTAGTCCAAACATCAATTTCTACTGTTTTATTACCAGAGCTCATAAAGAACAAAAGCGATTTAAAACAGAAACTAACAAGAGATTATTTTAAACTATCACTAGGCCTAGCTTTTGTTTTTTTGGTGGGGACACTAATTTTTGGTAAAATATTTATAGAAAACATTTATGGGTTAGAATTTAACGTTGCCTTTACCCCATTAATAATTTTATCAATAGGGGCATTGATAAAATCTCCTGCAGCGTGTATGAATTCATTTTTTAAGTCTAAAGGAATGCCAGAGGAATTGTATAAAACATCAATTTATTCTGTAATAGTAAATATTTTATTGTGTATTGTTTTAATTCCTACTTATGGGATTGTTGGTGCAGCAATTGCTTCAAGTATTTCATATTTCATCTACGGAATCATTATGATTATTAAATTTAAAAACACAACCCAAATATCATTTTTAAATTTAATAATGTTTAATAGTAAAGATTTGAAAAGCGTAAAAAATTTAATTCAAACAAGGAGGCAAGGTGTTTAGGACTCTGAATTTAGCCAATGTTAATTACTTAGTTTGGAAAGATATTTACAAGGTCAGTGATTTCTTTGAAGGGAATGAAGAATTAGATTTATTAGTTGATATTGACCAAAAAGATAAATTTGAAGAAATTATTTTTAATAATAGCTTTATTTCTTTAAAAGTAAACGGTTTTCTAGAAAAAAAAGGAATTGAACATTACATAAAATATTCTAATGGGAAATATTTTCATTTACATGTTTACTATAAATTAATTACTGGTAATCATTTTGTAAAAGAGTTTGAGTTTCCAATTGATAAAAAATTATTAAGTAATTATACGTTACATAATAATATTAAAGTAGCCAGTAAAGAACTTGAGACAGCCTTTTTGGTCACAAGATTAATTATTAAAAAGTCTCTCTTTTTTCAAAATATAAAAACAAAGGAGTTAAAACGATTAGCAAATTTATCAAAGACTTGTGATGAAATAAGTGTAATTAAATTAATTAATGAAATTTCTCCAAAAATAAAAGCTTCTTTTTATGAATTATTATCAGCAGCAATTGATAAAAAAAATAGTTCTAAAAAAAACCGAATTATTCTCAAGGAATTTTCTAATTACAAAACCTTAAAAGGGATTAGTTTTGCTTTTAAATATATTTGTATACGTTTAGTTTTAATGTTTCTAAGATTTAGTAAAAGCTCAAACAAAACAATAAAGAAAAAGGGTCTCTCATTTGCTCTATTAGGTACTGATGGCTCTGGAAAAACAACAATTTCATCTAAGGTTTACAAACAATATTCTGCTAAATCTTCATGCAGAAAATTTTACTTGGGCGGTAATTTTAAAACGTATTCTATAGGAACCCGATTATGTTATTTTAACTATTACTTCATGAGAGTATTATCTCCGTTTAAAGATAAATATTATTTAGCTTGGCTTTTTTATTATAACTCTTTTGCAATGTTAGAGCTAGGAAAAGCAAATGATAGAAAACGTAAAATAATCAGAGGGAATAAGTTAAAAACAAAGGGTTGGGTTGTTATATATGAAAGATTCCCAATTGTTAATCTGTTTGATTTTCCAAATAAATTATTGAAATTAAAAAATCATCCTTGGTATTTAAAGAATTCATCTAAAATTATCAGAACGTTAATTCATAAAATTGAGCAGATTGTTGAAAATATTGAAACTCCAGACGCGTCATTTCTTATTATTACAGATCTTGAAAAAATGAAAGAACGTAGGGTTTTAGCACACAATGAGCTAATGGACATAGATCGAAAGCTAAAGTCTCAGAAAAAATATCTTACAGACAACAAAGCGAGTTTAATAGTAATAGAGAATAATGGAGAGTTAGATTCAGTTATTAATTCAATTAATCAAGAAATAAACAATAAAATATGCATGTCCAGTTTGTAGGAGTTCCAGGAACTGGAAAATCAACTATTGTAAACGACTTATTAGAAGATTCTCCTGATAAATATATCCAGGGGGAAAAAGTATATACTTCTTTCACAACAATGCTGTTGAATAATCCTATTCTTGCCTTGCGAAGCATACTGTTAACTATACCAATATTACCTTTGTGCGTAAAATTTTTAAATAAATCTGCCAGGCTGCCAGGCAATAGACACATTGCAATTTTTGGTTTAGTTGTCAATATTGGTAATTTTCTTTTAGCCAAAAATGGTGTGAAATTCCAAAATAAAATAGTTGTTTGGGATGAATTAATATATCAAAGGGCATTGAGTATTTTTACTTACTCTAATGTTGCACCAAAAAACTCAGTAATAATTCGTTATATTAAATGGGCTACCCAAAAATTTGATTTAATCACTATTTTTGTGTTGTGCGATTTTAATATAAATATTGAAAGGCTTATTGAAAGAGGAGTTCCTGATCGCATGAAGTTTATCGAACCGGAACAATTGATGCAAATAATAAAAAATCAAGAACAAGTTGTTTTGTTGATGAAACAGAATATTAAAGAACCAAAAGTCATTAATTCTGAAAGATCAGTTCAAGAAAACATAAAAATTTTAAACGACTATTTTTAAACTAATGGGGTCGTCATCAAAAAAAACAATCACGATATTTAGTCCTATAACATTGCCATTTAAATCTGGTGCAGGAATTAATGCATTTAATTTAGCAAAAGAGTTTTTGAAGTTACATTATAAGGTTCGTGTAATTAGTTTTAGAAGAGAGAGTCATAGTGTTTTTGATAATATTGAAGGCATTGATATTGTAAGAATACCTTACAGTAATAATAAAATAATAAGATTATTTTGCTACTTCATTATAGTGCCGCTATTCACATACTATCTTTTTAAATCAAATTTAGCAATTGTTTTTGGCCCCCTTCAGGGCTACATGTCTTTATTTATAAGCGGTAAAGTATTTCGAAAAAAAGTTGTTTTTCGCTCCACAATGTATGGTCAAGATGATTTATATAGCCTAAATAACAAATATGGTTTTAAACTTTATAAATTAAGACAAAAAATAAATGGACTTATGGGGGGCTATATATCTCAATCAATTGCTATGACTAAATCATTTTCTCAGGAATATAAGGATAGTATCCCTGTTTTTGAAAGTGCGCAAGGTGTAGATACAAAAAAATTTAAGCCCGTTACTTTGTCTGAGAAAATAAACTTGAGAAAAAAATTAAACATAAATATTAATGAAAATATAAAAATAATATTAAGTATTGGTTACGTTATTGAGAGAAAGGGGTATCGAGAGGTTTTTGATAGCCTATCAAAATTTAAAGATGAAGATTTTTTGTATATCGTTATAGGTAAATATAAAGCTGCGGAATTTGAATATATGTATAATGAAAATGAAAACATGGAAAAGCTACACATTTATGGTAAGAATTTATTGAAAACTAAAATTCTTTTTATAGGAGAGTGCGATAATGTAGAAGATTACTTTAAAATTTCAGATTTGTTCATCCTTAACTCAAAAAAAGAGGGTATGCCAAATGTTTTATTAGAAGCTATGGCATCTTCTTTACCTGTTATTGCGACATCTTTGCCAGGCGTGGACAACTATATTACAAAAAACAATGAAAATGCACTAGTAATGAATGAAAACAACTCTTTGTACGATTGTTTAGAGATGTTCTTTAGAAACAGAGTTGAGTTAATAAAATTGGGGGAAAATGCTAGACAATTTATTCAAGAAAAGTATGACTTTAAATATGTGGCCAAAGAGATGTTACAAACATTTTTAAATTAGTTGATAATGGCAGAGTTTAGGCTATTAAAAAACATAATGTATTTTCTGCTCTTTTTTATAATTTTATATTTCGAGACCTTAGAATTTGCAGGAATTAAGGTTGCTTTAATTTGGAAAGGAGGATTAATGATTTTTCTTCTTAGTAAATTTTTGTTATTTAAAAAACCTTTATTTTCTAAAAAATATTTTTTTTATGGGTATCTATTTAATTTCAAAAAAATAGTAACATTAAGTACTTTTACCTCATTTTCTTACTCTTTACTACAAATGTCAAGGTCTATAATTTTTCCAATTTTATTATCATACTTTAATAGTTTCTATTCAAATAAAAAAGCATTAAATATTATTAAGACTTTATCTGTATATGTAATAATTTCTACAATACCTTTTTTATTAGGCCTTATAGATCCATTAAAGCAAGGATATGACTTGTCTCGGTATGGCTTTGATACGTTTGGTTTTATTGGTGTATTTCAAAATGCTCATTCGGCATCTATGACTTTATCACTTTCATTATTAATCATTGTATATTTTCTGAAGTATACTATTTCAAATTCCCAAAAAATATTTTATTCTGTTTTGATTTTAATTGGTTTTTATGCTCTAATCCAAACCTATGTAAGAACAGGTTTTGCAATGTTTATAGTGGGTATTTTTTTACTTTATTTATACAAAGTCAAAATAAGTAAAATATTAAGAATTATCCCTTTTGCAGCTATTGTAATAGTTAGTCTTTTTTCTTATTACCAAAGTAATGAGTCACTTCAAATGCGTTTTCAAGAAAAAAATATTTGGAACCAAGACAATACTGTTGAATTTGATAATATTGGTTCCGGCAGGTTTAAAATAGCTACTTACGCTATAACCAATTGGTGGGATGAAGGATCTTTATCAATTTTTATAGGTCTTGGAGAGAAATTAGCAAGAGAAAAAATGACTAATACAAAGGGTTCTGCTATTTTTGCTCATAATGGGTTTGTAGAAATATTGCAAACAGATGGAATTTTTGGAATATTATTGTATTTAAATTTTATTTTCTTGATGTATAAAGCTATTACACAAATAAAAAATAAAAAATCACAATACTATAAATTAGTATTAGCTCTTTTTTTTATGTATTTAACAGGCATGTTTTTTCAAGGAGGGGATAATTTTTTTATATACATACTATTGGCCAGTTCATTGTCACTGATAAATAGAGGTCCTGTTACAATAAAAAACCATAGATTGTGAAATTTATTTTCCACAAAATCCTAAATAAATTTATATATCGACCTCTTTTAAAAAGACAATTAAAGAAGGTAGGAAGTAATTTTAGGTTAGGTTACTTTTCAGAAATACTAAGCCCTCAATATTTTGAATTTGGCAATAATTTTTATTGTGGGCCTTTTGCCTTATTTGGAACTAATAAAAACAACCCAGTTAAAATTGGTGACTATGTTATGTTTGGCCCAAGATGCATAATTCAAGGAGGAAACCATGATACTGAATATGATGGGTTTATGTACAATAATCAATCTATTGAGCCCTTTAAAGGAGAAATTATAATTGAAGATGGTGTTTGGGTTGGATGTGATACAACAATTTTATCTGGAACAGATATTGGTGAGGGCACTGTTATTGGAGCTAAATCCTTGGTAAATAAAAAAATACCCCCATATGTTATCTCAGCAGGCGTTCCTGTAAAAACACTTAAGCCTCGTTTTAAGACAAAACAACGACTGGAAAATGCTTTAAAAAATACTAATTCTAAATACACCTTAGACGATATCCTAAAATTACATTCTGATCTAGGATACAGTTATAAATAATTTAACTATCAGCACTAAAAAAATAAATGTAATACAAATCGGCCCAATTACTGAAATTGGAGGTGTGAGCGTTCATATTCATAGACTTTGTGATTTAATGAGCAGGGATTGTAATTTTACATTTATTGATGAGTGTAAAAAAACCACAAATTATCCTTCAATACGTTCTGTAAGAGTACTGAAAAATTATATTTATTTTATAAAATATATTTATCAAAGTGATATAGCACATATTCATCTCGGGAATTGGGTATTAAGAATTGTATTTATTTTATTATCTATTTTTTTTAACAGAAAAATAGTTTTAACACTTCATGGTCAAAATACACTTGAAGATTTAAAGCCATTATCTAAAAAATTAACTTTATTTTTCTTGAATAGAGTTTTTCATGTTATTTGCGTTAATGAAAAAATTAAAAATGACCTTCCAATCAATTTCAAACCTATAGTCTCTGTTTGTGAGGCGTTTTTGCCTCCAAATATTTCAAAAGAGGTAGATTTGCCTGTTGAGCTGACAAAAATTATTGATAAGCATAAAAATAAATCTTTATTAATTTGCGCTAATGCTTATAGATTAGTAAAAGTTAATGGGAAACAACTTTATGGATTGGATCAGTGTATCGAATTTGTATTAAAAGCAAAGAAAAATAACATTAAAATTCATTTAATTTATGTTATCTCTTACATCCCTTTAGACGATAAAAAAACATATGATATTTTCTTACAATTAATTGACAACCATGAGTTGTCAACACATATAACTCTAGTACCTGAGCCTATATCATTTATCAAACTTATTAAACTCAGTGATATTGTTCTAAGACCAACACTTACAGATGGAGATGCACTTACAGTTAGGGAAGCACTATACTTAAACAAAACAGTAATTGCATCTAATGTAGTTGACAGACCTAAAGGGACTATTTTGTATGACGTCAATGATAATATGTCACTTTACCACACGATTAATAGTATAACCTCTCAAAAATTAGATCCTGTATCAGGGGTAGCATTTAAAGACCATCATAAATTTTATTTTAATATATATAACACATGTGTGGAATAGCCGGATTCATAAATTTCAAAAACAATAGTGAATTAGCTAGAAGAGCTAATGAAATTCAAAAACACAGAGGTCCAGATAGCCAAGATGTTTGGTCTAATGATTTTTTAGCTTTAGCTCACCAAAGGCTTTCAATAATAGATCTAAACTCTAGATCTGATCAGCCATTGGTCAAAGAAAATTTTGTTATTATTTACAATGGTGAAATCTATAATTATTTAGAACTTAAAAATGAATATTTAAGTGATATTGATTTTATAACTGATTCTGATACAGAAGTAGTTTTAGAAATGTATAAGAAATTTGGGGTCAAAGCGCTTGATTACTTTGTAGGAATGTTTTCTTTTGTTATTTATAACCAAATTGAAAACAAAGTGTTTGCGGCTCGCGATCATTTTGGCATAAAACCTTTTTATTTTTACAAAAAACAAGAGAAATTTGCATTTGCGTCAGAACTTAAAACATTATCAAGTCTAGTACCTAATACCAAGGAGGTTAATACCAAAGCTCTCATTGCATCATTAAACTATTTGTGGATTCCAGGAAATGAAACAATTTTTAAAGAGTTTTCTAAATTGCCTCCTGCTCATTATCTAACCTTTGATGTGTCTAATTCAATTTTTGAAATAAAAGAATATTGGTCTTTGCCAACGAACATCAAAAACGATGATGAAGAGGAATTAATCGAAAAGCTAGAATTTGAATTTAATGATGTCATAAAAAGACATATGATTGCAGATGTGCCTGTAAGTTCTTTCCTAAGCGGGGGATTAGACTCCTCAATGATTTCTGTTGCCGCAAGTAAGATTAATAAAAATATTTCTACTTACACTATAGGGACTTCAATAGAAGACAAGAAAATTGAGAGTATGCCTGACGATGAAAAGTATGCAAAACGTGTCGCGGATTTAAATAATTTTGACCACAATGAAATTATTATAAATTCAGATATTACAGATATGCTGCCCCAAATGGTTAGAACATTAGACGAGCCAATTGGAGACCCTGCTGCAATTAACACGTTTTTAATTTGTAAAGCTGCTAGACAAAATGGGGTTAAAGTACTTCTATCAGGAATGGGTGCTGATGAAATATTTTGTGGTTACAGAAGACAAAAAGCTCTTTTATATGCTCAAAACTATAAGAAACTTCCCAGTTTTATTAGAATACTAATCAAATCAGTTGTTAATAGTTTACCAGTCAAAATTGGTAGCCGCGGATTAAGGTTATCGAGATGGTCCAAAAAATTCATTTCTTTTGCTGCGATGCCAGATGAACAAGCATATAGAATGAGTTATTCATACTATGAAAAAAATGAATTAGAAAAATTATTAAAACATGACTCAGGAGCAGAAATCGAATCTATATATGAAGATCATAGATTGCTGTTTAATAAAAACTATAATGGAGATATAGTTAATCAAATGTGTTTCACGGACATTAATATGTTTATGAACGGATTAAATCTAACCTATACAGATAGGAGTTCAATGGCTGCTTCTGTGGAAGTAAGAGTTCCATTTATAGATAAAAAGTTTATCACTTTTGTAATGTCAATTCCAGGGAGATATAAATATAAGAATAAGCAATCAAAATATATACTTAAGAAGACTGCAGAATGTACTTTACCGAATGACATTATTTATAGACCAAAAGCTTCATTTGGTGCACCTATAAGATCATGGATTTCTGGAGATCTAAGACCTATGGTAGATGAATGTTTATCTAAGGAACAAATTGAAAAAAGAGGTGTTTTCAACTATGATTATATTAAAAAAATTATTGAAGATGACAGACAAGGGTTTGTTGATAATGCCTACAGAATATATCAGCTACTAACAATTGAACTTTGGTTTCAAGAATTTATAGACAAATAATATGCAACAACTCACACAAAAACTAGGTTCAGGAGATATGATTATTCAAGAAGTCCCTTATCCACAATTAGGCAAAGGGATGGTTATTGTTAAAAATCACTATTCAATTATTAGTGCAGGTACTGAGGGGTCTACTGTGGTCGCTGCTAGAAAAAGTCTTATTGGAAAGGCAAAAGAACGACCGCAACAAGTAAAACAAGTTATTGACACCTTAAAAAAACAAGGGCCAATACAAACCTATAGAGCCGTCATGAAAAAACTAGAGGCCTATTCACCATTAGGTTACAGTTGCGCTGGTGAAGTTATTGAAGTTGGTGAAGGCGTTACAGAATTTGAAGTTGGTGATAAAGTCGCTTGTGCTGGAGCTGGCTATGCCAATCATGCAGAAATTGTCTCTGTACCTATAAACTTGTGCGTAAAATTAAAAGACAATGCAAGTTTGAAAGACGCAGCTTACAACACCGTTGGAGCCATTTCTATGCAAGGGGTTCGCCAAGCCGATATGCGTTTGGGGGAATCTTGTGTAGTTATTGGTTTGGGCTTGTTAGGGCAATTGGCAGCTTTAATTTTAAAAGCATCCGGAGTTACTGTTATTGGTGTTGATGTTTCTGATACTGCTGTAAAACAAGCGGTAGACAATAACGTGGTTGATTTAGGATTGACAAGAAACGCAACAGGTATTGAGGAACAAATATTAGGCGCAACCAAGGGTTATGGTGCAGATAGTATAATTATAGCTGCGGCAACCTCAAGTTTAGATCCTATTAATTTTGCAGGAGCTATTGCTCGAAAAAAAGGTAAAGTTGTAGTCTTGGGCGCTGTGCCAACAGGTTTTGAGCGTGATCCATTTTGGTATCGTAAAGAGCTTGAGCTAAAAATGGCATGTTCTTATGGACCTGGGCGATACGATTTAAACTACGAAGAGAAAGGAATTGATTACCCTTTAGCTTATGTCCGTTGGACAGAAAATAGAAATATGGAAGCGTTTCAAAATTTAATTGTAACCGGTAAAATTAATATCGATTATCTAACGACACACGAGTTCGATTTTGATAATGCCAAAGAGGCTTTCGATCTAGTGGTCTCTAAAGCAGAGCCGTTTACTGGAATCGCCTTAAAATATAATACTGAAAAGGCAGCTAATAAAAATAAAATTGCAACTGGTGAAGTAGAGAAATTGGGAGAAATAAACATCTCTTTTATTGGTGCTGGAAGTTATGCACAAGGGAACTTGTTACCAAATATTCCAGAAACCAATGCCGTTGCTAGAGTAGGAGTGCTTACAAATACAGGCACCACTTCTAAGCGTGTGGCTGAGAAATTTAAGTTTCAGTTCTGTGCTGCTAAAGAAGAAGATATTTTAGACGATAAAACTAACACGGTTTTTGTAGCGACGCGTCATGATTCTCATGGCCCTTATGTTTTAAAAAGCTTAAAGGCCAACAAAAATGTATTTGTTGAAAAACCCTTATGTTTATTAGAGTCAGAATTGCAGGAAATTATTAAAGCACAAGCTAAAGCAAACAAAGCCGTAATGGTAGGATTTAATAGACGTTTTTCGCCATTAACCACCAAATTAAAAAAAGCGTTAGGCAATAACCCTATGACGATGCTGTATCGGATTAATGCAGGCGCCATTCCTAGAGGCAATTGGATACAGGATTTGGAAATTGGAGGTGGACGCGTATTAGGTGAAGTTTGTCATTTTATAGATTATCTAACTTATATTAATGGAAGTCTTCCAACTAAAATTTCAGCAACAGTATTACCAGATGCGAATCAATTAAATGACACATTGAATATATTGATGCAGTTTGAAAATGGTTCATCTGGTGTAATTGCCTATTACGCTAATGGACCAAAATCGATGACCAAAGAATATATTGAGGTGTTTTCGGCAGGACAATCTTCTATACTTAACGACTTTAAAGAGTTAACAATCTATGGCAAGGGAAAACCAAAAAAGACTAAAATATTTAATCAGAACAAAGGTCAACAAGAAATGGTAGAAGCATTTGTTAGTGGGTTACTTAAAAATGGACGAGCACCAATAGAGTTTGAACAAATTGTAGCTGTAACAAAAGCATCGTTTAAAGTTTTAGAATCTATAACGTGTGGTGGTCAGCAAGTTGAAGTATAAATCTATAGCTAGTTTTTTAAAGCTAAAAACCTATTGTGAGGGGGAAGATTTTAAAGGGTGGGATCCATATGATGGATTAAATTCTAAAGTATTTCAAGCCTTGCCATTTAAGCATTGGGCCCTCGCAAGATTAGCCTGGATTCAAGGTTTCAAGCGAAGCCCTATTAATTTTAGGGAATTATTATTAGTGCCTAAACAATATAATTCGAAAGGAATTGGATTGTTTTTATTAGGTTATTGTAATTTATATGAAATGGCTCTTAAAGGGGATAGTAAATTTGGTGAGCCTAAAGACGTACTTACAAAAATTCATGAGTTAGCCAATTTATTAGATAAATTTAAAAAAACGAATTACTCCGGTGCTTGTTGGGGTTACAATTTTGATTGGCAGGCCAGGCGTTTATTTTTATTCCCCGCCTATACGCCAACTGTAGTTGCTACTACCTTTTGTGCAGAAGCTTTATTCAAAGCTTATCAAGTCACTAAAGAAGAAAAGTATAAAGTTTTGGCATTATCATCGGCCAATTTTGTGATGCAAGATTTAAATAGAACACCACACAATACTGGTTTTTTATTTTCATACAGTGCTTTAAATGGCAATAATACGGTATATAACGCCTCTTTGCTAGGGGCTAAGCTGTTGAGCTTATGTTATAAGTACTCTGGAAATGAAGACTATAAAAACACTGCAGAACAAGCTGTAAGAGCTGCTTGTGATGGGCAAAATACAGACGGCTCATGGGTGTACGGCATGTTGCAGGTGCAATCTTGGATAGATAGCTTTCATACAGGGTATAACTTAGATGCTATTAGCATGTATCAAGCCTGTACTGGGGACCAACAATTTAGTTCCAATCTTGAGAAAGGATTTAACTACTATATCGCTAATTTTTTCGAAGAAGATGGCACCCCTAAATATTACAACAATAAAACCTACCCTATTGACATTCATTGTCCAGCACAATTGTTTGTTACCTTATCTAAATTAGATCAATTTGAAAACCATCAAGATTTGGCAGATAAAGTACTCAAATGGGCCATTAAAAATATGCAGTCAAAAACTGGCTATTTTTATTATCAACTTAAACGAGGATGGAGTTCCAAAATATCTTATATGCGTTGGTCAAATGCTTTTATGTTTAACGCCATGACCTTTTATTTTAAAGAACATAAGCCATCATGAAATCAGAATATTTAAATGGCGTAAATACTTTTGCCCCACAATCACGCCAAGATTTAATTAACTATGCTTTGGATCATAAAAAGATTCTAGTAGCTGTTAATGCAGAAAAAATATTGCATGCCACAGAACAAAGTCGAAATATTATTAATCGTAATTTGGGCTATCCAGACGGTATTGGCGCAGTGTGGGCATTACAAAAAAAAGGGTTTAAGGATACGGTAAAGATTCCTGGTTGTGAATTGTGGTTGGATATTATTGCTCATGCACATAAAGACAAAACTTTCTATTTAGTGGGAGGAAAACAAGAGATTATAGATGCTACCGTTACAAAATTAAAATTGGAGTTTGAAGACATCAATATCTGTAACTTTAGAAATGGATATATTAAAAATGGAGCTGAAGAAAAAGCTCTAATTAAAGACATAAAGAATCATAAACCAGACGTGATTTTTGTTGCAATGGGTTCTCCGAAACAAGAATTACTTATGGAGAGGATTCAAAAAGAACATGCAGCTGTTTTTCAAGGGTTAGGAGGTAGTTTTGATGTGTATACTGGCAATGTTAAACGTGCTCCAGAATGGTGGGTTAAAAATAATATGGAATGGACTTACAGATTATTAAGTCAACCTTCAAGAATAAAACGTCAAATCCATTTGGTGCGTTTTTTCATTTTATTACAATCAAATAAATTTTAAACCATGAATAAAATTACCATTATAGCAGGAGCAAGACCAAACTTTATAAAAATTGCACCTATTATTCATTCCATTTTAGAAGCTAAGTCTAATATGGTAGCAATTGATTATCGTCTAATTCATACAGGGCAGCATTATGATAATAATATGTCTGGGAGTTTTTTTGAAGAACTGGAAATCCCAACTCCTCACAATAATTTAGAATGTGGTGGTGGAACCCAAGCTGAACAAACGGCTAATATTATGGTAGCATTCGAAAAGGAGTTATTAGCATATCCTGCTGATGTTGTCCTTGTTGTTGGAGATGTTACTTCTACCATGGCATGTGCTATAGTGGCACAAAAACTACATACTAAAGTAGCCCATGTTGAGGCAGGTATTCGCTCTGGAGATTGGACTATGCCCGAGGAAATTAATCGTTTAGTAACTGACAGTATTACCAATTATTTTTTTACAACTTCTCACACAGCAAATCAACATTTAAAATCTAGTGGTATAAGTTATGATAAGATTTATTTTGTTGGGAATACTATGATTGACACATTGTTAAAGCAACGCCCTAATTTTAAGCAACCCGAGATTTGGAAGACTTTAAATTTATCACGAAAGTCATACGCGGTGATTACCTTACACCGCCCATCTAATGTTGATGAAGAGTATAAGCTTAAAGCGATAATTGATGAAATTATAAATCATTCGGGTGAAATGCCATTACTTTTTCCTATGCACCCAAGAACAGCCGCCATATTTGAGCTTTTAAATATTAAGCACTCCAGATTACATCCAATAGCACCATTATCATATTTGGAATTTAACTATCTAGTTGAACGCTCTAAAGTAGTTATTACAGACTCAGGTGGAATTACTGAAGAAACAACAGTTATGGGCGTGCCCTGCATGACGTTGAGAGATAATACCGAGAGACCTGAGACAATTACTGAGGGTACAAATGAATTAATTGGTACTGATCCAAAATCAATTGCTCCTTCTTTCAAAAAGTTACTATCGGGGCAATGGAAAGTTGGAAAAACACCAGAATTATGGGATGGAAAAACAGCTAAAAGAATAGTCAATTTACTAACTAAATTATAATGTCACTCGATCCCAAATCAGTACGAAAACAAACTATAATGATTCACATAATAAATTTGAATGGAGTAATCTTTTTTTATATTTGAATTAGAAAGCTGCAATAATATGTTACAAACAACAGTACTCATAAATGCTATTATCGTTTTTATCCTCGCCTTTGCGGTATCGAGCATCTGTGTTCCTTTGGTTATTAAGCTAGCTATTAAGAAACATTTGTATGATGAAAATGGTGGCAGGCATATACACAATGGTTATATACCTCGCTTGGGTGGTATGGCTATTTTTGCAGGTTTCG
>CAJWAC010000059.1 GCA_913020555.1 uncultured Polaribacter sp.
TGAATCGCATAATTAAAAATATCTAAAATATCCTTTACGTCTTCAAAAGCATTAATAATATTTTCTTTTAATAGCTGAAAATCTCTATGGTACCCGCTGGGTAAGTTGTTTGTGATTAACAGCATTTCGGTATGCAGTGCTTGTATTCTATTACATTTTCCTCTAATGAGTTCAAATACATCAGGGTTTTTTTTGTGTGGCATAATGCTACTCCCTGTTGTTAATTCATCAGGAAATGAAATGAAATCAAAATTCTGACTCATGTACAAGCAAACATCCATTGAAAATCTTGCCATTGTATTGCATAAACTACCTAAGGCTGATGCAATAGAACGTTCGCTTTTTCCCCTGCTTAATTGAGCAGCAACAACATTATATTTCAACGTAGCGAAATCGAGTTCTTTTGTTGTCAATTCTCTATCAATTGGGAAGGAGCTTCCATAACCTGCGGCAGAACCTAAGGGATTTTGGTCTACAATTTTTGAAACTGCGTTTAAAAGATAAACATCATCAATTAATAATTCTGCATAAGCTGAGAACCACAGACCAAAAGAAGATGGCATCGCAACTTGTAAGTGTGTGTAACCAGGTAGTAAACTATCTTTATGTGTTTCTGAAAGGTTTAAAAATGTATCGAAAAGAACTTTAACTTTGGAGTTAATTAACTTCAAATTGTCTTTATAATACAATTGTAATGCCACTAAAACTTGGTCGTTTCTAGAACGAGCTGTATGTATTTTTTTGCCAACTTCACCTAATTTATTGGTTAATTCCCATTCAATTTTAGAGTGAACATCTTCAAAAGAATCTTCAATTGTAAATGTTCCATTTTCAATATCAGTAGCTAATTCGTTTAATCCTTTTTTTAATTTTGTTAATTCATCATTAGAAATAATTCCAATAGATTCTAACATTATTGCATGAGCTAAAGATGCTTTTACATCATATTTTGCAATGTGTAAATCAATCTCTCTATCATTACCTACAGTAAAATTTTCTATTTGTTTGTCTATTGAAAACCCTTTATCCCACAATTTCATAATACAATATTTAATAAATCAATATAAATTTTTATTCCTTCTTCTATTTCTGATACATAAATAAATTCATTCGCAGAATGAGATCGAGTGCTATCTCCTGGACCAAGTTTTAGAGATTGACAACTTAAAACAGATTGATCAGACAAAGTTGGAGAACCATAGGTTTCCCTTCCTAATGAAATACCAGCTTTTACTAACTCATGATTACTCGAAATTGAAGAAGAGTTTAAACGTAAACTTCTAGGAGTAATTTTTGTACAAGGTGAGTTTTCTTCAAGTATTTCTGCAATTTCTTTATTTGAATATGCGTCATTTACACGAACATCTATCACCAAATCTACTTTTGCAGGAACTACATTGTGTTGTTCACCTGCATTTATTTGAGTAACCGTCATTTTTACATCACCTAAAACATCAGAAGTTTTCTCAAATTTAAAATTTTTAAACCATTGCAATACGTCAATTGTATTATAAATAGAATTATTTAAGTTTGGGTGCGCAGCATGACTTGGCGTTCCTTCCACAATTGCATCAAAAACTACTAAACCTTTTTCCGCTATAGCTAAATTCATTAGTGTTGGTTCACCAACAATAGCAACATCAATATTCGGAATTATAGGTAACATACTATTTAATCCATTTGCGCCACTACTTTCTTCTTCTGCAGAAGCTACTAAAACCAGGTTATATTTTAAATTTTCCTTTTGATAAAAGTAAGTGAATGTAGCAATTAACGAAACCAAACAGCCTCCTGCATCATTACTTCCTAAGCCATATAATTTCCCGTTTTTTTCAATGGCTTTAAAAGGATCGTTTGTGTAAGCGGAATTCGGTTTTACAGTATCATGATGAGAGTTTAATAATAATGTTGTTTTCCCTTCTTTAAAGTACTTATTTGTTGCCCAAACATTATTATTTGTTCTTTTAAAGGGAATATTAAACTCCATAAACCAAGCTTCAATTAAAGATGCAGTTTGTTCTTCTTCGGATGAAAAAGATTGTGTTTCTATTAAACTTTTTAAAAGATCAATGGCTTTATTTGTAAGATTTTCAATTGTCATTTTATAAAGTTATAGTTGTAAAATTATCATTTTCTTTACTAAATATTGATGTGTTCCCTAAATAGATTTTAGATACCCCATTTTTTAAAGCATCGAAACAATTGTATAATTTTGGTAACATTCCATCTGCAAAAACCCCATCTTTTAATAAATTATTATACGAATCGAAGTTGAGATGTTTTATAACTGAATTTTTATCATTTATATCTTTTAAAACTCCATTTAATTCAAAACAATAATAGACAGATGTTTCATATTTATTACTCATTCCTGATGCAATTTTATTGGCAATAGTATCAGCATTAGTGTTTAATAATTGACCATTGCCATCATGAGTAATGGCACAAAAAATAGGCGTAAAATCGGCTTTTATTAGTTTATCAATTGAATTACTTTCAATTTTTTTTACATCACCAACATAACCATAATTAATATCTTTTACGGGTCTAATATCAGATTGTATACTGTTAATATCTGCACCGGTTAAACCAATTGCATCTATACTTAAAGCTTGCAGTTTAGCTACTATATTTTTATTGACTAAACCACCATAAACCATAGTAATAACTTTTAAAGTTTCAGTATCTGTAATACGTCTTCCATTAATCATTTTAGACTCAATTCCTAGTTTTGAAGCGATATGAGTTGCTCTTTTACCTCCTCCATGAACTAAAATTTTCTTTCCCTTAAGATTAGAAAATAGTTTTAAAAAAGTAAGTAGTGAGTTGCTATCTTCAATAATATTACCTCCAATTTTTACAATTGATAATTTTTCTTTATCCATTTTCTAAGATCTTTTTTAAAACCAATTGTGCAGCATACGTTCTATTATTGGCTTGGTCTATTACTAACGAGTTATCAGAATCTAAAACAGCATCTTCCACTACAAGGTTTCTTCTTACGGGTAAACAGTGCATGAATTTTGCATTTCCAATTTTACCTTTTGTTATCATCCAATCTGTATCTTTTTTTAATACTTTTCCATAATCATTGTATGCACTCCAGTTTTTTGCATAAATAAAATCAGCATTTTTAAAAGCTTCTTTTTGATTATAAAAAATAGGTGTGTCTTTTGTTATTTCTGGATTTAAATTATATCCTTCAGGATTTGCAATTACAAAATCTACATCCATTTTATGCATTGCCTCTACAAAACTATTTCCAACAGCATGCGGTAATGCTTTGATGTGTGGCGCCCAACTTAAAACTATTTTCGGTTTCTTTTTATTTTTGTTTTCAGAAATTGTAATGGCATCTGTTAAACCTTGCAATGGATGTTGAGTTGCACTTTCCATATTTATGATGGGAACTGAAGCATATTTTAGAAAAGAATTCAAAATATGTTCAGATTCGTCTTTTTGCTTATCAGAAAGAGTAGGAAAGGCCCTAACAGCAATTATATCGCAATATTGAGAAACAACAGCAGCAGCTTCTTTAATATGTTCTGCGGTAGCACCATTCATAATCGTTCCATCTTCAAATTCAATTCCCCAAGCATCTCCAGCAACATTCATTACAATTGGATTCATCCCTAGATTTAATGCAGCTTTTTGGGTACTAAGTCTGGTTCGTAAACTTGCATTAAAAAACAATAAACCAATAGTTTTATTATTTCCTAATTTATTATTCGAAAGGGTGTTTTGTTTAATTTCTTTTGCTTCTTGAATCCAAGAATTCATATCATCTATATCATTTATAGATGTAAAATTTTTTAAAGGCATTTTTTAATAATTTAAATCATTCAAAGCACTATTTAATGCGTTAAAAAATTGATTTATATGTTCTTTTTTTATCGTTAAGGGAGGTAATATTCTTAGTAAGTTTTGATTTTTCGCACTTCCTGTGAATATTTGATAATCATAAATTAATTTTTTTCTGAGTTGGGCAATAGGAAAATCAAACTCCAATCCTAACATTAATCCCCTTCCTTTTATATTTTTAATTTGATGGACTTCATTCGCTTGGTCTATAAAATATTTAGAAATGTATTTTGCATTATCCATTAGAGAATCTTTTTCCAAAACATTTAGTACTGTTAAACAAGCAATGGATGCTAAATGATTACCGCCAAAAGTTGTTCCTAATAATCCAAAAGAGGCTTTAATATTTGGATGTATTAAAATACCACCAACGGGAAATCCATTTCCCATACCTTTTGCGATAGAGATTATATCAGGAGTTATATTGTATTTCTGAAAAGCAAAGAAATCTCCGGTTCTACCAAAACCAGATTGAACTTCATCAGCAATAAAACAAGTGTTGTACTTTTTACAAAGTTTATCTATTCCCTCATAAAAATTGGAAGTACTTTCATCTAAACCACCAACGCCTTGTATGCATTCTATAATAACGGCACAAACATCATTTTTTGATAATGCTTTTTCTAAATTAATCAAATCACCTAACTCTAAAATTTCAACTTCTTGTTGAGCATTTATAGGTGCAATAATTTTAGCATTATCAGTTGCAGCAACAGCAGCAGAAGTTCTTCCATGAAAGCTATTTTTAAAGGCGATTATCTTCTTCTTCTTGTTATGAAAAGAGGCTAATTTTAAGGCGTTTTCATTAGCTTCAGCACCAGAATTACAAAGAAATAATTCGTAATCTTTACAGTTAGATAAATGGGTTAATTTTTTTGCTAATTCACTTTGAATAGGGTTTTGAATAGAATTGCTATAAAAACCAATTTTTGCCACTTGTTCAGAAATATTTTTAACATATTCTGGATGTGAATGTCCAATGGAAATTACAGCATGTCCGCCATACAAATCAAGATACTCTTTTCCTTTATCATCATAGATAAATGCATCTTTTGCCCTCACGGGTGTAACTTCAAATAAAGGATAAACATTAAATAAACTCATATTTGCTCGTCTTTAATTGTATTAATTTTATTAAAAGAAGCTACCATTCCTTGAATTAAAGAAGAGCTTAGGCCTTTGTGCTCCATTTCGTTAAGACCTTCAATAGTGCATCCTTTAGGCGTGGTAACTCTATCAATTTCTTCTTCAGGATGATTTCCATTCTGAATTAATAGATTTGCAGCACCTTCACTAGTATACATTGCCAATTCTTGCGCTTCTTTAGCGTCAAAACCTAATTGAATTGCAGCTTGAGTGCTTGCTCTAATTAGTCGCATCCAGAATGCGATTCCACTTGCACAAACCACCGTTGCAGCTTGCATTTGATTCTCAGGAATACTTATTGAATGTCCTAATCTATTAAAAATTGCTTCTGCTATTTTTATTCTTTTTTCACCTTGTTTGTTGCTACATAAGCAGGTCATAGATTTACCAACGGCAATGGCGGTGTTAGGCATGGCTCTTATTATGAATTGATTTTCTCCTAAAATATTTTCAATTTTTGAAATCAAAAATCCAGTTATAGTAGATATAATTACATGTTTTTCATGCAGCTTTGGCTTTATTTCTTGTAAGATATTTTCGAAGTGAGCCGGTTGTACTGCGAAAATTAATATATCTGAATTTATAACAGCTTCCATATTGTTCTTTGTTAAAACAACATTTTTATAGTCTTTAAAATCAGAAATACCTTCCAGATTTCTTTTAGTTAAATACAAAGAGGTAATAGCATTATTGGTAATTAAACCTTTTGCTATAGATTTTCCTAAATTTCCTGTTCCTATTATTGCAATTTTCATCTTAAAAATATGTTCCTTTTAAATTTAAACCTTCAGTTTCATTAAAACCTAACATTAAGTTCATGTTATGAACAGCTTGACCTGAAGCCCCTTTTATTAAGTTATCTATTGTGCTTGTAATTAGTAATTTATTATTGTGTTTTAACAAATGAATTAAACATTTATTTGTGTTTACTACTTGTTTTAAATGTATGGGGTCTTCAGAAATAAAAGTAAAAGCGGCATCTTTATAAAAATCGGTATAAAGTTCTTTAGCCTCTTCAATTTTCCCATCAAATTTTGTGTAGGCGGTCGCAAAGATTCCTCTCGAGAAATTTCCTCTATTTGGGATGAAATTTATTTCAGAATTAAAATTAGACTGTAATTGATTTACTGTTTGATTAATTTCACCTAAATGTTGATGTGTAAAAGATTTATAATGAGAAAAATTATTGTCTCTCCAAGTAAAATGAGTTGTTTTAGAGAGCGATGTACCAGCACCAGTTGCACCTGTTACAGCATTTACATGTATATCTTCTTTTAGTAAATTATTGGTTGCTAAAGGAAGAATTGCTAACTGAATTGCTGTTGCAAAACAACCTGGATTTGCAATATAAGCTGCTTTTTTGATAGTTTTACTTTGTAATTCAGGTAAGCCATAAACAAATTTTTTATTCTCGAAATTTTTATCATTAATTAGTCTAAAATCATTACTTAAATCGATAATTTTAGTTGAATCTGAGAATTTATTATTTTCTAAAAATGACTTAGAATTTCCGTGACCTAAACACAAAAACAAAACATCAACATTAAAATTTATATTTTGAGTAAACTCAATATCAGTTACATCTATTAAATCTTGATGAATTTTAGCAATTTTATTTCCAGCATTTGAGGTGCTGTAAATAAAATTAATATTAACCTTTTTATGATTTAATAAAATCCTTATTAATTCACCTGCAGTATATCCTGCTCCACCAACTATTCCTATTTCTGCCATTATTATTTATTTACTTGTTGATAGATTTTATTTTGATTCCCTAAGATTTTAATAAAACCTTTTGCATCCTCAGCTGTCCAAGCTTTATTTTCTTCTCCATATGTACTAAAAGCACTTGACATTAAATCGTGTTTGGAAACTATACCATCCAAAGAAAAGTGATATGGTTTTAAAGTTAAGGTTACATCACCAGAAACCATTTTTTGAGAATTTTGTAAAAAAGCTTCAATATCTCTCATTACAGGGTCTAAATACTGCCCTTCATGTAAATGCATTCCATAAAAACTAGACAAATGTTCTTTATGTTGCAATTGCCACTTTGTTAAAGTGTGTTTTTCTAACAAGTGATGTGCCTTTACTGTAATTAAGGCCGCCGCCGCTTCAAAACCAACTCTTCCTTTTGTTCCTAAAATAGTATCACCAACATGAATATCTCTACCAATTGCAAATTTTGAAGCAATTGTATTTAGTTTTTCAATATTAATTTCAGGCTTGTTTTTTTGTTTATCTAGCGCAACAAATTCACCTTTCTCAAAGGTTAATGTAATTTTTTGTTCTTTTTCTTTTTGCAATTGCGAAGGGTAAGCTGCATTAGGCAGAGGTTTATCTGATTCTAAAGTTTCTACACCACCTACGCTTGTTCCCCAAAGACCTTTATTTACGGAATATTTTGATTTTTCCCAAGCCATATCAATTCCTTCAGATTTTAGATATTCAATTTCTTCTTGTCTTGCTAATTTCTGATCTCTAATTGGAGTTATGATCTTTATGTTTGGAGCTAGAGTTTGAAATATCATATCAAACCTTACCTGATCGTTTCCAGCACCTGTACTACCATGTGCAATAAATTCAGCATTGATACTTTTGGCATATTCTATAATTTCTATTGCTTGAATAATTCTTTCAGCGCTAACAGATAAAGGGTAAGTTGCATTTTTCAAGATATTTCCAAATATTAAATATTTAACTACTTTGTTGTAGAAAGTAGTTACTGCATCAATATTCTTATAGGTTGTAACTCCCATTTTATAGGCATTACTTTCAATATTCTTAATTTCTTCTTTTGAAAAACCGCCTGTATTTACGCTTACGGCGTGTACCTCAAATTCTTTAGATAAACTAACAGCACAATAAGATGTGTCTAAACCACCACTGTAAGCAATCACTAATTTTTTTTCTTTATTGTTTGACATTTTTATTTTTTTTTAGAAACTTTTGTTTCAATTTTTTAAATCTACTTTCTTTAACCTCCTTAGGTTCTTCCTTATTCTCTTTTTTAGGATCATACAACATTCCTGTGCACAAACACATTTTTTGCTCTGTTCTTGTTAAAACGTCAAAATTTTTACAAGTTTGACAGCCATTCCAAAAACTTTGATCATTGGTTAGTTCTGAAAATGTTACAGGTTTATAACCTAAATCACTATTTAGTTTCATAACGGCTAAACCTGTTGTTATGCTAAAAACTTTTGCATTAGGATATTTAGTTCTAGAATGTTCGAAAATTACTTTTTTAATTTTTTTGGCTAGTCCTAGATTTCTAAAGTCAGGATGAACTATTAATCCTGAATTAGCTACAAATTTTCCATGTCCCCATTGTTCAATGTAACAGAAACCAGCAAATTTCTCATTATCTAACGCAATAACAGCATTACCATTTTTCATTTTAGTAGCCACATAATCAGGCTTTCTTTTTGCAATTCCAGTTCCTCTTACCTGAGCTGCATCTTCAATAGTTTTACAGATAATATCTGCGTAGATGATATGTGATTTATTTGCAATTACAATTTCCATTGCATTGTGTTTTATGTGATATAAAAAGTTGTTTTAATTTTTGATTGAAGAATTGGACACACCTGAATTCCATAATAGTTAATTACCCCAAAGGGCGACGCGAGTAATAGCGAGGAATGATTGTGTTTTTGAATAAAATAATATAGAAAAGATTCACTGTAAATAAAATATATAATTAACTACTAATAGGTTTTGTTCTATTGCTAAAATTAGAGCTTAGCGACGTAATTTGCGCAAGCGCAGACTGGGTATTTTTGTAGTATATATTTTATTTATTGAAATAATCATCGATGTAAAAGTATATTTTTTTTAGAGAGTGCAATGAAAATATATTGGTTTTTTTAAATTTTTATGAAATTGATTTATAATTGATTTTTGAAATATGTATATCACAATTAAATTGGCGAATATTAATATATTCATAATTCAATAATCTATTTTATCATTTAAAAATTACCAATAAATCTTTAGATTGATATTAAAAACACAGTTCATCTTTAAAAATATACAGTTCGGTATGCTTTAGTTTTACAAACTTTTGTTCTGTTGCATATTTGTATCATCAATAAATTATTAAAACATATAATATGAAATTCTTAATAACATTAGTAATATCAACAGTCTTATTAGTATCAACAGAAATGATTGCTCAAAACAGAACAATAACAGCAAAAGTGATAAACATATCTTCAAATGACGGTAAGATAGGTTTTGCCTTATACAATAAAGCGTCATTTATGCAAACCCCAATACAAGGCAAAGATGTGAAAATTATAGAGGGTAAAAGTGTTGTAGTTTTTAAAAATGTAGTTCCTGGCGAGTATGCAGTAGTTTGTTATCATGATAAAAATAACAACGGTAAAATGGATTTTTCACCCCAAAGAATGCCATTAGAGGACTATGGAGCATCTAATAATCATATGGCATTTGCGCCACCAACTTTTGAGAATGCTAAGTTTGTCGTTTCTGATAAAGATGTATCTTTAGCTATCAAATTCTAATATACGAAGTAAAATTTTTAATAATAGAGGTTATGATTGATCAAAATAAAAATAAAGAAGTTCGCACGATGATAAATATAAAAGCATCTGCTGTATTGTGCTTAAAACTTACTTTAATTTTTGGCTTGTTTTTTGCTTTGGTGTTTGGTCAATTTACATTGGAAGGAGTTATTTGGTCTTTTGTTATTTCTGGAATGTATTCTTTTGGTATTGGATTTGGTAATGGATATATAAACAATTACCTATCTAAAAAGTGGGATTGGATAACGCAAACCAATCAACGTGTTTATGCAGGGGTAATAGCTACGGTTTTGTATACTGTGCCCGTAGTTTTAATAATTGATTATGTTGTTTTTATCGTAATTAATAATAATGATTTTGAAAACTTTTTCACAGGAAACTTTTTTTGGATTCATCTATTTTATATTATTTTATCTTTAGGAGTTTCTACTTTTTTTCATGCCAGGGGCTTTATGAAAAACTGGAAAGCTGCAATGAATCAAGAATCAACGAAACAGCAGATTGTAGCTAAAACAGAAACTGCTAAGTTTGAATCTTTAAAAAACCAATTAGATCCACATTTTTTATTTAATAGTTTAAATGTACTAACCAGTTTAATAGGGGAAAACCCAAATCAGGCAGAAAGGTTTACCACAAAGCTGTCTAAAGTTTATCGATATGTTTTAGAGCAAAGAAATAAAGATTTAGTGCCTATTTCAGAAGAATTAAGATTTGCAAAAACGTATATGCAATTGTTAGCGATGCGTTTTGAAGATGCTATTGAATTCAATATTCCAGAAGAAGTTACTGATAATGAATTAAAAATAGTTCCACTTTCTTTACAATTATTATTAGAAAATGCGGTAAAACACAATGTAGTTTCTTCTTCTAAGCCCTTGGTAATCTCAATTTATGAAGAAAATCATCATTTAATTATCAAAAATAATATAAACCCAAAAGAAGCAATAGGTAAAAGTACCAAAGTTGGTCTGCAAAATATTGCTGATAGGTATGGACTTTTAACAGATAAATCTGTTAAAATTGAAAAAAATAAAACAAATTTTAAAGTGAGTTTACCTCTCTTATATAAAATGAAAAATATTATGTATTCAGAAGATTTAGAAAACAGTAAATATGTTAAAGCAATAGAAAGAGTTGAAAAATTAAAGGAATTTTATCAAAATTTAGTTTCCTACTGTTTGGTAATACCATTTTTAATTTTCATCAATTTGAAATTTTCACCACGTTTTCATTGGTTTTGGTTCCCAATTTTTGGATGGGGAATTGGCTTAGTATTTCACTTTTTAGAAGTAAATAACTACAATATATTTTTAGGGAAAAACTGGGAAGATAGAAAGATACAAGAATTGATGGATAAAGAAAATTAAGAGAAATGCAGAGAAATAAACAACAATTTACAAAAGAACAACAATATATTCTAGCACGTAAAAGAGTTGAAAAAATAGGGAAATTTTACAAACATTTAATAGCTTATGTTATAGTAAATACCTTTTTGAGTGCGGTTTTTATTGTTGGAGATATTAATGATGGAGATACGTTTAACCAAGCTTTTTTTAACTTAAATAATTATAAAATTTGGTTTTTTTGGGGAATAGGAATTGTTTTTCAAGGATTAAATACTTTTGGCCTGAATCTAGTTTTTAGCAAAGGTTGGCAAGATAGAAAAGTAAGAGAATTTATGAATGATAAGTAAGAGACTAATGAAATCAACTCAAATAAAACAGCGCTTAAATTTAATAATAGAAAAGGATATCAAAAATATAAAAGGATTTTACACACATTTTTTTGCATCATTTGTAATATTACCTTTTTTAGTTTTCATTAATTTACAGACAGTTCCTCAATTTCAATGGTTTTGGTATGCCATTATTGCTTGGTGCATAGGTCTTTTTATTCATTGGATAAATGTATTTGTAATTTCAAAAATGGGATTTAAAGAGACATGGAAAGAAAATAAAATTAAGGAAATTATTAATTCTGAAAATAGCTCAGAATTTGAAGAAGATTACGATTACATTCAAGAAAAATATTACTTAAAAGCAAAAAAACAGACAAAACAAATTAAAGGTTTTTATCTGCATTTACTTGTTTCGGTTATTTCTTTTTTAATAATTTTATTTGCAAATCTAAAGTTAGTTCCAGATTTTTATTTCTTTTGGTTTGCTTTAATAGGAATGTTAATTGCACTATTCTTTCATTGGTTGGGTGTATTTGGTTTTGAAGTTTTAGGTCTAGGAAAACAATGGGAAGAAAGAAAAACTGTTGAATTATTAAAAAAATACCAATAAAATGAGACAAGATTTTAGGCAAGAACAAAATTATATTAAAGCAAAAAAAAGAGTAAAAGAAATAAAAGGTTTTTACATACATTTAAGCACTTATGTAATTATTAACATATTTATAAGTGGAGTAATTATTTATGGATTACTATCTAGCGGAGATTCATTAAATGAAACTATTTCTAATTTTGGGGTATATTCTACTTGGATTTTTTGGGGAATAGGAATATTTTTTCACTGGTTAGGAGTTTTTGGATTTAAATCTTTTGGTTTTGGAAAAGACTGGGAAGAAAGAAAGATTAAAGAATTTATGGATAAAGAAGAAAAACATTTTAAAAGATAATTTAAGTATGACTGCTATCAATCAAAATAAACTAGTTATTGTAAAAAATAGAATTCAAGAACTTAAAAAGTTTTACAAACATTTAGTTTTTTATGTTTTTATAAATTTAGTTGTCACTTTTTTAGGTTCAATCACCTTTAAAGTTTTTGGTGATTTTATAATCAGTAATCAATATAATGAAAACGGATTTGAGCATTATCCTCTTTGGTTGGTTTGGGGAATTATTTTAGGATTACATGCTTTAAAGGTTTTTGTTTTTCCTGATATTTTTGGTAATAATTGGAAAGAGAAAAAGATTAAAGAATATATGAATTATTAATTTTAAAGAATCATAACATCTAAACTTTGTCTTAAAATAAAAGTAAAAGTGCTAATTAATTATATAAATAGTTTAAAATAGAATGAACGTATTAATCATAGAAGATGAAAAGCCGGCCGCAAGAAGGTTGCATAGAATGTTGGCAAAATTAAATATTGATGTGCAACAAATGCTTCATTCTGTTGAAGAGTCTTTAAATTGGTTGCAAAACAACAAACATCCTGATTTAATTTTTTTAGACATTCAGTTGTCTGATGGATTATCATTTGAAATATTTGAAGAAATTGAAGTAAAATCGGCTATTATTTTTACCACTGCTTATGATGAATACGCCTTAAAAGCGTTCAAATTAAACTCAATTGATTATTTATTAAAACCAATTGATGATGATGAGTTAGAAGCGGCAGTAAAACAATTTAAAAAACAACATCCAAAACAAACAGAAGTTCAGGTTAACTTAGACGATATCCGTAAATTATTAGTAAACCCTGTAGATAGAAAATTTAAAAGGCGATTGTCAATAAAAGTTGGTCAGCATATAAAAATCATTCATATAGATCAAATTGAGTGTTTTTATAGCGAGAATAAATCTACATACATTCACACAAAAGAAAACAGAAACCATTTATTAGACAATTCTTTAGAAAACTGGCAAGAACAATTAGATCCTGAATATTTCTTTAGAGTAAATAGAACTTTTATCGTTCATATTAATGCAATAAAAGATATTGTAGCGTATTCAAATTCTCGTTTAAAATTAATATTACATTCATACAACGAAACAGAAATTATTGTAAGCAGAGAACGTGTAAAAGATTTTAAAAATTGGATTGATTAATGTGGTTGATTTTTATAATAGTTACAATTCACTATGCTTAATCTACAATTCACTACATTTCTTTTTTTATTAATGGAGATAATCTTCATTTTTGATGAAAATTAGAAATTATGAAGAAAATGCAAAAATCATTTTTACTTGCTTTTACTATAACTTCTGTATTTCACCTTTTGAGTATTTTAGTTTTACAACTTACAAATCAATTTAGTCAAGAAGAAGCAACGGAAATTTATGAAAATCTACCTTTATCATTTTCCTTATTTTTCTTCCCAATTTTTTTTTCACATTTATTTTTTGATGAAAGAAAAAGTTTTTTTTTCAATATTTTAATACCAGCTTCTGCTGCAATGATTTTTAATGGTTTGTATGAAATTATACATTTTACATATTTATATAGCAGACCTAATTTTGGTTTTTTTGATGTTGTTTTTTTTAGAGTAATTTCAATCAGTTTTATTGTTGTTTTTTTTGTTATTTTATTTCAAACAATTAAGATAAGTTATTTCAAAAACTCTATAAGAGGATTGGACAAAATCGAGTTTTCTTGGAAAATCATTATATCAATTCCTTGTTTGGCAGGACTTATATATTCTTTAATAATTGCAATAGCAGGAACTCATATAAATAATGCTGTTATAATTTGGATAAATTTATTTCCTCTAGGTATTATCCTATCTATTTTAACTACTCTTTTTTTGAAAAGTACATTTTATAATAATAGTAGATATAACGTATTTATCTTTTATTTTTTAAATATTTTATTTTTTACAATTTTTGCTGTTTTTACACAATTGTTGCACTCTCTACCTATAAGGCCAATAGGCGAGATAATTACAAACTACATAATTCCTTCTTCAGTTTTATATTCTCCTTATTTTTTATTTATAATTGGGGTAATACATTATTATTTTTTGAGATTACTTCAAAAACAACAAAAAACAATTTTAAAACAACAATCCTTAGAATCACAATTAAATTACCAACAATTAAAAAATCACATAAGT
>CAJWAC010000060.1 GCA_913020555.1 uncultured Polaribacter sp.
CAGTAAGCTATTTATAAGCAAACCAACTTTTATAAAACATGGAGTAGTGCATTATTGTGTGCCAAATATACCTGCGCGCTATGCTAGAACAGCTTCATTATCTATTAGCAATATATTTACCCCATATTTATTGAATATTGCAGAAGAAGGTGGTTTTGAAAATGCTGCACGTTTTGATAAGAGTCTTAGAAATGGAATGTATTTTTATCATGGAATTTTGACAAATAAAACAGTTGCTGATTGGTTTGAGATTCCATACCGAGATATAAATCTATTGATTCTTTAATTTTTGATTTATTTTACACTAAAAAAATTAAAGCTTTTAGCTGTATCGTCTTAAAATCAATTATTTTTGTAGATATATTTTAAACGATGTTAATTAAAAGAATTGGATATTTTTTAGTGGGAGTTTCGATTAGCTCTGTAGGAGTTTACTTTTTCTGGCAAAAGAAAAATGCAACTTTCGATTATGGCATGGACGCAAGAACTTTAAAAACCATCAGAATTAAAGAAAGACATTTTTCTGAAGATGCAAAAAAAGTAATGCTTCAATCTAATATTGATACCCTTAAAATATCAAAGATTTTATATAATGGAGATGTAGACTTTAGTCAAAGTAAACCTAGACAAAAACCTTGCGCTGAATATTATATCACAGGAAAAAAAGAACTAGAGAATTTTAGTTTATATGTTACGAGGTGTGATTCTATTGCAACCATAGAAAAAATTTACATTAATTAATTTTTTCTATCTTTTATAGAACAACCACTACTCTATTCATTAAGATTTAATACTTTTAAGGAATTTAATATAATCACAGTTTAAAAGTCTTTGGGTTTATTTAATTCCTGATGATAGTGAGCTTCAATTTTATCAACATTTTTTATGGTCTTTTTTATCCATTCAAAATATATAATTTCTTTTTCTGAATTATTAAGTTTCCAAATCGAGTTAGAGCTTCTAAGTTTAGTGGTAACATGCTGTAAAATAATTGCTGCAGCTGCAGAAATATTTAAACTTTCTGTAAAACCAACCATTGGAATTTTTAAAAAACCATCAGCATTATCTTTTACAATATCTGACACACCCTCTGCCTCTGATCCAAAAATAAATGCAGTTTTTTTATTAACATCAAAATTTTGGAGCAAACAAGAATCCGTGTGGGGTGTTGTAGCTATTATCTGATATCCTTTAACTTTTAGACGGTCTAAGCAAATTTTTGTGTTATTACCATCATTTTTATAACGATGTGAAGTGATCCATTTTTGAGAACCTTTTGCTACGTATTTAGAAACCCTATTTATATATCTATTTTCTATAATATGTAAATCTTGTATACCAAAAATATCACAAGTCCTATATACTGCACTAGAATTATGAGGTTGATAGATGTCCTCTAATACCAAAGTGAAATGCCTTGTTCTGTTATCTAATACTTTTTTGAAAGTAGTCTTTCTTTTTTCTGTTAAATAATTTTCAAAATAAGTTAATAGTTTTTTATCAATCATAAATACAAACTTATGATTTTATTATTATTTTTATAAAAATAGAAATTCTAATTAATTACAGATTTAAATAATGAAGAGATTAGTTGTTTTAACTGGAGCAGGAATTTCTGCAGAAAGCGGAATAAAAACATTTAGAGACGCAGATGGCTTATGGGAAGGTCACGATATAATGGAAGTAGCTTCTCCTGAAGGATTTAAAGCTAATCCTGAACTAGTTTTGGATTTTTACAATCAACGTAGAAGACAATTATTAAAAGTAAAACCAAATAAAGCGCACCTAAATTTAGTTTTATTAAAAAAACATTTTGATGTTAAAATTATTACACAAAATGTAGATAATCTGCATGAAAAAGCAGGCAGTACTAATATAACTCATTTACATGGAGAACTTTTAAAAGCAAGAAGTTCTGTAGATGAATCTTTAGTTTTAAATTGGGAAAAAGACTTAATTCTCGGGGATTTATGCAAATACAATAGTCAACTTAGACCACATATTGTATGGTTTGAAGAAATGGTACCAATGTTAGATAAAGCAATAGAAATTGTGCAAAAAGCTGACATTCTAGTAATTATTGGGACATCAATGAAAGTTTACCCTGCTTCTAGCTTAATAAATTATACCAAACATAACATCCCTATTTATTTTATAGATCCTAATCCTTCTATTTATAAAAATGATTTTAATAATCTTACAGTAATCAAAAAGGAAGCTAGTTTAGGTACAGATGAATTAATTCGACTTTTAAAGCTAAGAAATTTAAAAAATTAACTGGCTTCCTGAAAATGATCATAAATTTCCTTACACCCAAGACCCACAATAGCAAAACTTTTTTCCTTTGAGCTTGCTAAATTCATAAGTTGTCCTATTGCTTTTAAACCATTTTTATCAATTTCTTGGGTTTCATCAATATTCAAGAATATTTTATTCTTTTTATGGATTTTTGTAGTAAAATAGCTTATTAGTGAGTTTACATCTGAAGTAATAATCTTTCCTTTTAAGTGATAAATATTCTTCTTCTTTAAAATTTTTAGAGTCATAATTAATATATTTAAAGGTTAGTATGATATCAGCGAGATTAGCATCAATAGAATAAAAAACTAAAACTCTCTGTAGATTATAAAAAGATAACCATTAAATAATAAGTTATATGTAAATTTTCGACCTTTAGTTGTTAAAACTCGATGAATGATTATTTAAGAAAGGTAAATAAAAATAAATTAAAGTAAATCTAATCGTTTCATAAGCTCTGGCCTGTTAGATCTACTCACAGGAATAACATCTTTCTTAATTAATACACTATTATCTTCTATATCAATAATTTTTTTCACATTTATAATATAAGAACGATGTACTTTTAAAAATAGGGAATCAGGTAATTTTCCTTCAATTTTTTTAAGTGTAGAATGCACTACGTAATTTTTTTCATCTGTTTTTATATTGATATAATCTCCTTTAGCTTCAATTAAATAAATGGTTGGTAAATCAATTTTAATTAATCTACGATCTATATTTACATAAAAATCATTATCAGTAGAGTTATTGATTTTTATGTCAAATTTGTCTTGTGATAAACTCAGTTTTTCAGCCTTTTTAATTGCTTTTATAAAACGGGGTAACTCTATGGGCTTTAATAAATAATCAACTATAAAATCATATTCAAATGCCTCAATTGCAAACTGAGGATCTGCAGTAGTGAATATAATTTTTGGAGGATTTTTTAGTGTTTTTATAAAATCTAATCCACTAAAACCCGGCATATGAATATCTAAAAAAATTAAATCTATTTGATTTTCATTTAAATATTTTATGGCATCAATAGCACTAGAAAATTCTTGAACTAGATTTAATGATTTTATACTTTTGCAAAGCGTTTTAATAATAACCCTTGCCATTTTCTCATCATCTACAATTATGCAATTCATAAGGGAAAATTGTCTAAATAGTTTTTAAAAATTCTGATATAACCTCTAATACATTCTCAAAATATTCTTTTTGAGCATTATCTAAACGATGCTCTCTAAGACTTTTTTCAAAATTATTGGCTGTTTCATAGCTTGTTTCGAGTCCTAAAATACTAAATTTATGCTTAATTCTGTGAACATTATCTTCAATTTGTTTAAAATCTATATTTTTAGCACTAATGTGATATTTTTTTAGTTCATTAGGGAATTCAGTTTTAATCACATTTATCAACTCATTCCGAATTGATTCATTACCCCTAGATAATTTTTCTATATATTCTAGGTTTGGTTTTTCCATAGCTGTTTCTTTAAGGTAAATATAAAATTGGTTTCTATATTGGGTTTAGAATTTAGATAAATCTCTCCATCGTAAGCTTCAACAATTTTCTTAACAATAGATAATCCTATTCCTGTGGATTTATAATCATTTTCTAATTTATGAAATGCAATAAATATTTTATCGAAATAGTCTGTTTCTATACCTTTCCCATTGTCTATAATTGCAAATTTCCAAAAATCTCCATCTTCTTCAAATCTTATCTCTACAAAACCCTTATTACCTTTATCATTAAATTTCACAGCATTATCAATCAAATGGAAAAATAGAAGTTTCAATCTATATTGATCTCCATCAATAACTGGTAAACTTTCTGGAATAATAATATTAATATTATTTGTATTATTAATTGTTAAGATTACATTATCCAATAAATTATTTAAATCAATTTTAAATCGCTTTTTATCCACTTTTCCAATGGTGGAATATTCTAAAATCCCCTGAATAAGTGTATGCATTTTTTGAACATTATCCTTGATATGGGTTAACATTTCTGCTCCACCCTTGCCCAAGTTTTTCGAATAATCTTGCTGAATCCAATTGGATAAAGCGTCTATGCTTTGCAGAGGCGATTTTAAATCATGTGAAACCATGTGAGCATAATCATTTAACTCTTGATTCTGTCTTTCTAAGTTTACTAATAGCTTATCTTTTTCTTTATTTATTTCTATTATTTCTTTAGTTTGATTGTCAATAAAATCTACTAATTTTAAAGAGTCTGAACTTTCAACATTTTGACCTTCATCTAGATTATAAAATTTTAATGTATTTATTACATTATTTAATTTACTAATTATTTGTTTTTGTGATTCTGATTCTTCTATTAACTGCTGATTAGATTGGAAAAGTTCTTCTGAACTAATTGAAGCTGCCCTTTGAAGCATTGCAAATTGGTCATCTGAAGTATTATATGATCTATTTACCGCATCTAAGAAAATCTCCAAATCTTTATTAGAATGAAATTCTTTAGGTAAATATTTTCTTAATTGTCTTTTTAATAGAGAATTCATTACTCACTTATTAGGGTAATAGCCATGGTTTGATTATGTAATTGACAATTTATTTCCTCATTGAAAGGAGCAATTTCTCCATAAGAATAGAAACCGCAAACTGCAGCCTCTTTGCCTATTACTTCTATAACCTCTTCTACCTCTTCTTCCACTCTTTGATCTAAAACTAATTTTCTTCCAATACAACTGATTAAAATAGCCAATTCTGGTTTCTTTTGTCTGTGTGATAATGAGTTTTCAGCACAAACTTCTGCAGCATTCACAATTCTATCAACATTAGTCATCATTAATTGAACTTTTGAATTTTCCAGAATATCTCCTGCCAAAATCATAGAGTTTTCTTCTTCATTTATATTTAATATTGTTCTTACTACAGATTTGTTTTCATCTAAAGATTTCACTTTCAAAGGGTACAGCAGAGCAGCTCCAGGTAAATCTTTAGATTTTTCACCTAAATAAGTTTTGTACAAATCTAAAGCTGGTTTACCATCTAATTCATATAAAATATTATCTGTACTTTTGGTAACAACTCTTTCTGGACCAAAAGGTATCCAACCGCCATTTGTAGAAAAAGAAACTTCTAATGAATCTCCATAAAACCCTATTGCTACCAATTCACCTTCTTTGGGTTTTTCATTATAAGATGATAACGTAGTTTGAAACCTTGAACCATCACCACATAACGCTCCGGTAATAAGTAAGTTATTTTCTGTAGCAGAATTCATACCTATAGCCAATTGACTTCCATTAACAAAACTACCTTCTGAAACTACAAAAGCATATTTTAAATTTTTCTTGGGTAGTTTTTGAATTAATTCTTTACCAATTTTATAACTATCTATTTTGTGTTGACCGTTAGGTATACTGGAATGTGCAATTGAAAAAGTACTATTTTCGAACTCAATTGCGGTAATTATTATTGACTCTTCAATTACGGATGTAGACGTTATTTCGCCTGAAGTCGATCCAAAGACAATATGACCGTTTTTAAAAACATCTCTAATCTCGTCATATATACTATTCTCTTGTAACATATATCTGTTTCCAAAAACCAAAACTAAAGGATTAGTAAGTTTTTGTTTTTCTGATATATATTCTAACTTTTTATTTTTTTCTTTTTTTAATTGAACAACTTTCATTTTATTAAGGTAAAATAAATTTGGATTTTATATTAGTTTGATTTTTTATAACTTTCTACATAATTTAAATTTGATTTTTTATAAACTTATATTTAACGTAAATATAGCAGAATTTGTTCGTAAAAATTTTAAAACCCTAAAGACTTCTTAATTCATTTAAACTCCAATACGCTAAAACCGTTTCCATCTTCTTTACATAATCCTCATATTTCAAAGGTTTTAAAACATAACCTGACATTCCTGTCCTGTAACATTCTATTAAGTCTTTTTGATTACTAGATGTAGTTAAAATAATTACTGGAATATGCTTTAAATCATCATTTTGTTTTGTTATTTTTAAAAATTCAATTCCGCTTATTTTTGGCATATTTAAATCTAACAAAATGATATCAGGTAGTTTAGAAGTGCTTTCTAGGAATTTCAGGGCTTCCTCTCCATTATTGGCCTCTTGAATCGTATGCTCTAGGTCTAATAATGAAATGGTTCTTTTCATTTTCATTATTTCTATTAAATTATCTTCAACCAACAAGATTTTTAAAGACTTTTCCATATTTATTCTTACGCTGTTAAAACTTTACTTCTGTTAAAATAAGAGTATAGTAAATATTTATTCCGAGAAGCTTGTTTAAATGTATAAATCTAAAGTTAAAATGCCAAAAAGTATCGATGAATGGATTTGTTAAAAATTAATAGAAATGCTATTATTTATGAAGAAAGAGCACTAAAATAATTATAAATTTCACCTTTAGAAATAGAGCTTCCTTTTTCTATCAAATCAAAAATTTCCTTATTTCGTTCTATTTTATATTTTTTAGATCCTTTAAAAATATCTACAGAGTTATCTAACGGATTTTTCATCAACCACTCAAAACCTTCTTGTTTTAGCAAGTTAATATCCCAATTAACTTTAATTACAATTCTATGGATTTCATTTTCATCACATTTAAAAAAATTAGCTGTAGTTTCTGAAAAATGTTCTAAATAGTGTGTTTTAGATAATACATCCTCCCAAACAATATCTGAGAATATATTCATTTCTTGAATTGCTAAATTTGGTTTACCCTTTTTTATTTCATTCCATTCTTTAACATCTATACTTTGAGTTGCTAAAAATTGAGCAAACTCCTTATGTAGACTTTCAAACTGTTCTTTGGTAAGTTGTCTATATTTCATAATTATTTTTAGATACAAAAATCGTAAATACGGAATTTATTTGATCTTATTTTTGGAACATGATTTATAAATTTCTTCGTATACAGGTAAAATATTTTCTAAGGCAAAACGCTTTGTGTGTTCTTTTGCATTAAGTTTAAAACATTCTAATGTATCATTATTTTTTAATATGGCAATCGCATTTTTTGCCATATCAGAAACATCCCCTAAATTACTTAAGAAACCAGTTTTTCCATGAATATTTACCTCTGGTAAACCCCCAGTATTTGTGGATATCACTGCAGTTTTTGCAGCCATTGCTTCTAATGCTGCCAACCCAAAACTTTCCGTTTCAGAAGGCAAAATAAAAATATCAGAATAACATAAAATCTTATCAATTTCCGTACTATTTCCTAAAAAGAATACTTTATTTTTAATACCTAATTTCTTCGTTAATTGCTCTGCCTTTTTTCTCTCAGGCCCTTCTCCAATCATTAACAATTTAGCAGGCACTTCTTTTTGTACTTCATAAAAAACTTTAATTACGTCCTCCACTCTTTTTACGGGTCTAAAATTACTAATATGCGTTAGAATTCGCTCATTAGTTTTAGCCAAAGCACTTCGTTTACATTCTTCACCCTCTGCTTTACTGTATTTTTCAACATCAATAAAATTATAAACAACTTCAATTTTTTTATTTATATTAAAAAGATGGTTGGTAGTATCTTTCAAGTTATTTGAAACGGCTGTAACTACATCAGAATTATTGATACTAAATTCAACAGCAGTTTTATAAGTTGGATGACTACCCACCAAAGTAATATCTGTGCCATGTAGAGTGGTTACCACTCTAACAGAAATTCCTTTTTCTAATAACATTTGTTTCGCCATATATGCTGCATAAGCGTGTGGAATTGCATAATGAACATGTAAGACTTCTAAATCATATTTTTCTACCACCTCCACCATTTTACTTGATAAAGCTAACTCGTAAGGTTGATATTGAAATAATGGATATTCTTCCAGAACTACTTGATGAAAATGTAGTTTATGAGATAAAAAATCTAAACGAACTGGTTGATTGTAGGTAATAAAATGAACTTCATGACCTTTATCTGCTAATGCCATTCCTAATTCTGTTGCTACAACTCCACTTCCACCAAAGGTGGGATAACAAACAATACCTATTTTCATTTAGTAAAACTGATTTATTTGAGATTGTAAATATAATTCTATTATTCAGTTCGTTTCTAAATAAAAACATAAAAAAACCTGTAATAAAATTACAGGCTTGTGGTATAATACTATTCTAAAAAAGTTTGATACTAATAATCTCCTAAAGTAACTGGATTTTGAGCTAACGCACTTTCTAATTGATCATCATTTGGTGCTTTTCCATGCCAAGCATGTGTATGCATCATAAAATCTACTCCATTGCCCATTTCTGTATATAACAAAATACAAACTGGTTTTCCTTTTCCTGTTAACGACTTTGCCTCTGCTAAACCAGCTAAAATAGCCTCAACATCATTACCTTGCTTTACCTCTAAAACATCCCAACCAAAAGCTTCAAATTTTGCTTTTACACTTCCCATTGGTAAAACATCATCTGTAGCACCATCAATTTGCTTTCCATTTAAATCTATTGTAGCAATTAAATTGTCAACTTTTTTTCCTGATGCATACATAATTGCTTCCCAATTTTGACCTTCTTGCAATTCTCCATCACCATGTAAAGTATAGATTATTTTATCATCTCCATTTAATTTTTTGGCTTCTGCAGCACCTAAAGCCACTGACATCCCCTGACCTAAAGACCCTGATGCAATTCTAATTCCCTGCAAACCTTCATGAGTAGTTGGATGTCCTTGTAAACGAGAATCTATCAATCTAAAAGTTGATAACTCTTCTACTGGAAAAAATCCGCTGTGCGCCAAAACACTATAATATACGGGAGAAATATGACCATTTGATAAAAAGAATAAATCTTCATTTTTACCATCCATTTTAAAATCTGTAGAATAGTCCATTACTTCTTGATATAAGCAAGTAAAAAACTCGGCACAGCCCAAAGAACCTCCTGGGTGACCAGAATTAACTTTATGCACCATTCTTAAAATATCTCTACGAACTTGTTGTGTAAAATCTTGTAATTGTTGCGTTGTTGGCATTTTTATATTATTTATTGCACAGCAAAAATACAAAAGTGATTGAATTTGAAATACTATTCTAAAGTATTTATTTCAAATTTATTAACAAGTAATTAAGTGATTTTAAAAAATATATTTTTCTAAAAATTTAGAGAAGCCCTAAGTTTTTTGCTTCTTCTTTTTAGCAGCAGGAAATAACACATTATTTAAAATTAACCGATAACCAGGTGATGTTGGATGTAAATCTAATTCTGTTTTTGGATCTCCAACTCTATGCGTATAATCCTCAGGATCATGACCTCCATAAAAAGTAAACATTCCTTTACCTTTGGTGCCATGAATGTATTTTGCCTCTCCATTTACTTTATTTTCTCCTAAAACTAAAACATTCGATTTTATTGTATTTCTATCAAAAGAAGTTGTTTGCCCCATAAAACCTTTTACCAAAATAGTATGATTTTGAGTGAGCATTGTTGGCACTGGATCCCATTTTGCAGAAAATTCTATTAAGGAGAAATAATCTGATGTTTTGGGTATTCTTCGTTTTCGAGTCATATCAATGGAAGAAAATTCGTACGTGATTGGATTTCTTATCAAATCAAAATCTTTGAATGCAAACGTTTTATTGTAGTTTATTTTTGATTGATAATTAGGTTCTGATGCATCTCCGTCAAACATTGCTTCTGCAATATCTACTCCTTCTGCAGATAATGCAATATCAAAACTATCTGTAGCAGAACACATTGCAAACATAAAACCACCTCCAATTATATAATCTCTAATTTTTTTTGAAACTGCTAATTTTTCATCTGAAACTTTATTAAAACCTAATTCGTTAGCCAAACTTTCCGCATCTTTTTTTGCTTGAATATACCAAGGTGCAGTTCTAAATGAGCCATAAAATTTTCCATATTGACCTGTAAAATCTTCGTGATGTAAATGCAGCCATTCGTACAACAAGAGTTTGTCTGATAAAACTTCTCTATCATATACCACATCAAAAGGAATTTCTGCATAGGTCAAAACCATTGTTACAGCATCATCCCAAGGCATTTTATCTTTTGGCGAGTAAACTGCAATTTTTGGAGCCTTCTCCAAAGTTACTGCTTCTTGATTTGAAGATGGTGAAGCTATTTCTTGCAAAATTAACTGTGACCTTGCATCTGAAATAATTTGATAAGAAACTCCTCTAATCTTACATTCGTTCTCAATAGCTTTATTATTTTCTATTAAAAAAGCTCCTCCGTCATAATTTAACAACCATTTTGATTTTAAACCTGCCTCTAATCCAAAATAAACGATGCCGTAAGCTTTTAAATGATTTTTCTGATTATCATGATTCATAGGGACATAAATAAATGTAGCCCAAGCAGAGTTAGAGAGAAGTATAAATAAAAGTATTAGCTGCTTTTTCATCCCTCAAATGTAATAAAAAGGTTTTCATCTGTAATTTCTTTAACATTTTTTATATGTTTTAAATATTTTTAAGTTCATATCTTTAATTTTAAGAACTAATATTTTAAAAAATGGATTCAATTAACTGGGGAATTATTGGGTGTGGTAATGTTGCAGAAGTAAAAAGTGGCCCCGCTTTTCAGAAAATAAAAAACTCTAAACTAATTGCAGTTATGAGAAGAAACACTTTAAAGGCAGAAGATTTTGCAAAAAGACATAAAGTGCCTTTTTGGTATGATTCCGTAGATAAATTATTAAAAAACAACAGAATAAACGCTATTTACATTGCTACTCCTCCTTCAACTCATTTAGAAATCATAAAAAAATGCTTAGATGCTAAAAAATTTGTGTATTTAGAAAAACCAATAACCTTAAATTATGCTGAGGCAAAAGAATTGGATAATATTGTTGCTAAAAATGATAAGGTAGTTGTTGCTCATTATAGACGACGATTACCCGCTTTTGAAAAAGTAAAAGAGTTAATTGAAGCAAAAATTATTGGTAAAATACAATTTGTAGATCTACAAATTCTTCAATCTAAAAATAACAATATTATTGCAAAAACCGAAACGGACTGGAGGTTAAAACCTGAGGTTTCCGGTGGTGGATACTTTTATGATATAGCACCACATCAAATAGATTTAATGTATTATTATTTTGGCAAAATTAAAATAGCAAAAGGGTTTGGCACCTCATCAACCCACCAAAATGTAAATGATATTGTAAACGGAATTATTGAATTTAAAAATGGTATTCAATTTAGAGGAATTTGGAACTTTATTGCTTCGGATAAGGAGGTTAAAGACGAATGTAAAATCTATGGTGAAAAAGGCACTATCACTTTTTCTTTTTACGGAAAAAAAATAGTTGTATCTACTAATGAAGTTGAAGAAATTTTTCATTTTAAGAATCCAAAACACATTCAACAACCTATGATTGAGCAAACTGTAAACTATTTTCTAAATTTAGACAAAAATCCTTGTAATATAAAAGATGGTGTAACTGTTATGGAAGTAATGGAACTTTTTACCAAATAGAATTAGTTATATTTTAAAAAGGAACATCGTCATCACCAAAAGCATCTTTTGGCTCAATTCTTTGGTTCGGAGAAAACTCGTCATCAAAAGGGCTATTCATAGAAGACTGAAACTCAGAACTAAACCCTTCTTCCAAATCTGAGAATTTAGCTAAATGCCCAGTAAATTTTAGCCGAATATTATCTAAACCACCATTTCTATGCTTAGCTACAATAAATTCTCCTTGTCCTTCACAAGGTGTATGCTCGTCATCGTCCCATTCTGTCATTCCATAATATTCTGGTCTAAAAATAAAACTCACAATATCTGCATCTTGCTCAATAGCACCAGATTCACGTAAATCTGACAATAAAGGTCTTTTAGATCCTCCACGCGTTTCTACAGCTCTGGATAATTGAGACAAAGCGATTACGGGCACAGAAAGTTCTTTTGCTAAGGCCTTTAAATTTCTAGAAATTGTAGAAATTTCTTGTTCCCGGTTTCCTCCTCCTTTTCCATTTCCTCCAGCTGTCATCAATTGCAAATAATCAATTACAATAATTCTAACATTGTGTTGTGAAACCAAACGTCTTGCTTTTGCTCGTAAATCAAAGATTGATAAAGATGGAGTATCATCAATAAAAATGGGTGCATCAGATAATTTTTTAACTTTAACATTAAGTTGTTCCCATTCGTGGGGCTCTAAATTTCCTTTTCTTAATTTTTCTGATGTTAATCCAGTTTCTGAAGAAATCATCCTAGTAATTAATTGAACTGATGACATCTCTAAAGAAAATACTGCAACTGCATGATTAAAATCTATGGCCATATTTTTTGCCATTGAAATTACAAATGCTGTTTTACCCATACCCGGTCTAGCTGCAATAATAATTAAATCTGATGGTTGCCAACCAGAAGTTAAAGCATCTAATTTGGTAAAACCTGTGGCTAAACCAGACATTCCTTCTTGATTTCCAATTTCTTGAATTTTCTTTAGCGCTTGTTTCACCAAAGATCCTGCATCTTCTGAGCTCTTTTTTAAGTTTCCTTGCGTTACTTCAAATAATTTACCTTCAGCTTCATCCAATAAATCAAAAACATCTGTAGATTCATCATAAGAACTTTCTATAATTTCTGATGAAATTGAAATCAATTTACGTTGAATGTACTTTTGCAATATAATTCTTGCATGAAATTCAATGTGCGCAGAAGAAGCTACTTTCTGGGTCAAACGAATCAAATAAAAGTCGCCACCAACCATTTCTAGTTTTCCATTCTTTTTTAACAAGTTAGAAACCGTTAATAAGTCAATAGGTTGTGAATTTTGGAATAATTCGTAAATAACAGCATACACCTCTTGATGCTTTTGATCATAAAAAGCATCTGAATGTAAGATATCTATTACATCGTCAATCCCTTTTTTATCAATCATCATTGCACCCAAAACAGCTTCCTCTAATTCTAATGCCTGAGGTGGAATTTTACCTTTTTCAAGGCTGATAATTCTTGCTTTATCAATCTTTTTTCCTGCTATTGTATTCGTTTTTTCCATTGTTACAAATGTAATTTTTTAGGTTGAAAATACTTCATTAAAATCGACTTAATTTTGTGAACATTTATTGTAAACTAAATTGTTATTATCTTGTTAATAACCTTATAACTTAAAAATCATTTACTATTTTTACCACAATGAAATGGAATAAAAAACACATCTTTCTAGCTATATTTCTAGCTGTTCAAATTTTATTGATGCAATTCTTAGATATTAGTCCTGCATTTATAGAAAAATATTATTCGAACGGCATTTATCCATATATATCTTCATTTTTTAGAATTCTTTTAGGCTGGATCCCATTTTCTATTGGAGACCTTTTATTAGCTTTTGGAATCTTTATTTTCATTCGATTCATTTTTAGATTAGTAAAAAATAAATTCAGAAATTTTATTCCTAAAATGATTCATTTTTTTGCGGTTTTGTCAATAATTTATTTTTGTTTTTATCTATTTTGGGGGTTAAATTATTACAGAGAACCTTTGGCTAAAACTTTAAATTATAATCAAAATGAATACACTACTGAACAACTGTTAAAAGTTACTAAAAATATCATCAGCCAGCTAAATAAGTATCAAATAGAAATTACAAATAATGATACATTAAAGGTTAATAATCCATACAAACAGAAAGAAATGTACACAATGGCGGTTGAAGGTTATGAAAATTTAGAGATGGATTTTCCCATGCTTAAATATCAACATAAATCTGTAAAGAGCTCATTAATGAGTTTGTTGCAATCTTATAATGGCACATCAGGATACATGAATCCAATTACAGGAGAAGCTCAAGTCAACAATAGAATTCCAAAAACTAGTTACCCCACCACAACTTGTCACGAAATGGCACATCAAATTGGTTTCGCTGCCGAAAATGAAGCTAATTTTATAGGTTTTTTAGCCTCCAACTATAATGATGATATTTATTTTAAGTATGCCAGTTACAGAATGGCATTTGGCTATTGTATTTCAG
>CAJWAC010000061.1 GCA_913020555.1 uncultured Polaribacter sp.
AAATCCCAAAAAAAGAATCTGAAGCTAATATTCAACAAGTATATTGATATGATGAGGTATTGCCTAAAGCTCTAAAAGTGCACTAAACTTCGCTCTAGCACTGTGTTTGCTAACGTGTTATATGCAGTCAAATATACTTGTTTTTGGTTATAATTTCCCGGATAACAGAACTTTTTCGTTGTGATTATCGGTCTTCTTAATTTTTTGTAAAGCAATATCTAAGGGGTTTTGAATTTTCATTAAATCTTTTCTTTTTACATGTGTATAAATCATTGTGGTTTCTGGTTTTGAATGCCCTAAAAGCAATTGAATATATCTAATATCTACACCATTTTCTAATAAATGAGTGGCATAACTGTGCCTTAATGTATGAGGGGTTACATTTTTTTGAATGTTTGCTCTTCTGCAACTGTTTTTTAAAAATTTCCGAACGCTCTCTGCACTATATTTTCCACCTTTTTGCCCTTCTACAAAAAAACTTTTGGGTTTGTAAGAATAATAATAATTGGAGAGTAAAGGAATAAAACTATCGGCTAAAGAAACATACCTGTCTTTTCTTCCTTTTCCATTTTTAACAATAAGTTGTTTTCTATCAATATGAAAATCTACCAACTTTAAATTAATTAATTCGCTTATTCTTAAGCCACAAGAATAAATCAATGCTAAAATAGCTCTGTGTTTTAAGTTAAGTGTACATTGAATAATTCTTAAAACTTCTTCTTGAGACAAAACACTTGGTAGTTTTCTCGACTTTTTCGGTCTTTCTAATTCTAAATCATTAATTTGTGTATGTTTATAAAAAACAACAAAAATCTTTAAGGCACTTATAAACTGTCTTTGTGAACTGATAGAGTAATTTCGTTCTATAAATACTTTCTCTATAAAAAGTTCAACATTTCTGTTATTTAATTCTTTTAGAGGTGTTTTCGTATTAAAACTAATAAAATCTGCAACAAAAAAAGTATAGGTTTGTATGGTGCTTTTGCTGTAGCGTTTTCCTTTTAAATAAAGGAAAAAGTTATTCATTAATTTCTTCTCAGCATCAGTTAAATTTCGTTTAAACAATTCTTTTTTAGGTAACCTACTTTTATTTACATAGGCAGAACCTTTAAGAGTTTTTAGAATTAAAACTACATTCTCTTTATGATAGGGTAAATACCAAGTTTTTAATGTGGCACTCCATTTTAATTTAAGAGGATTAATTAAATTAATTAAAGTCTCGTTATAGGTAAAGCGAACAAGAAGTTGTTCATTTTTCCTGTGCATTTTCACTTCTAAGTAAACTGTTGGGAGTTTTTTCATTCTTTTTAAATAGCACTTCTAATTTAACTAAAAAAACAATAATAAACTAATAAATATGAGATATAATTTTTGAAATTTTTCTCAATACTTAAATTTTATTTTTATAGCCAATACCACAAAAGGCATCATTATTATTTTGACACAACACCTATTTTTAGTTAATAAATGTTAACAAACCGTAAAAAATGTTAATAGTGTATTAAATGAGCAATTAAAGTGAAACATTTTTTAAAACGGGTCGTCTATTAATCGTAACATTTAACTTAATACACTTATTATGAAAAATTTAAAAGTTTTTATCGCCATCATCACTATGAGTTTAGCAACAGCATTTTCTGCAACTGCTAATGAAAAAGAACCCTCTAAAATCAGCAAAACATTAAGAACTGAATTAGTTGCTATGTTAGGAGACAAAATGAATTTAGAAGTAAGCACAACCGATACTTCAAAGATTTCATTCATGATCAATAACAAAAATGAAGTTGTAGTTATTTCTGTAGCAACTAAAGTAGATGGATTCCAATCTTTAGTAAAAAGTAAATTGAATTATAAAAAAATAAATGTAAAAGGTATAAAAAAAGGTGAAGTTTATATTTTACCAGTTACCTTAAAAACCACTTAAAAAATATTGTTTGGTTAGTTAGTTAAAGTCCAACATCAGTTTTAAACTGATTTGGGCTTTTTCGTTTCTACTCTTTACAATTCTCTCAAATATAAAAACACTACTAAAAGTAAATGTTTTGAGCCAATCTAAAAGTATTGGAGTGGGCTTCAACTATAATTTTAATGTCTTTTGAGTAGCCTCCTCCCATAGAACACATTACTGGAATTTTCTCATCAAAGCAAGTTTGTAAAATAAAACGATCTCGTTCTTTACAACCTTCTAAAGTTAAAGAGAGTTTACCCAATTTATCAGTGGCTATAACATCAACACCACATAAATAATAAATAAAATCTGGTTTTTCTTGATGAATTAGTTGAGGTACTATTTCTTTTAAGGTTGATAAATATTCCTGATCTTTAGTTTCATTTTCTAAGGCGATATCTAAATCTGATCTCTCTTTTACAAAAGGATAATTACTTTTTCCGTGCATAGAAAACGTAAAAACTGAACTGTCGTTCTGAAAAATTTCTGCAGTTCCGTTGCCTTGATGTACATCTAAATCAATAATTAAAACTTTGTCAACTAAACCCTTATTTTGCAAATATTTTGCACCAATAGCTTGGTCATTTAACATGCAAAAGGCTTCACCTTTATTTGAAAATGCATGATGTGTGCCACCAGCAATGTTCATGGCAATTCCGTTTTCTAAGGCATATTCAGATGCTTTTATTGTGCCATCTGCAATAACCATTTCTCTTTCTATTAAAACTTCAGATAACGGAAAACCAATTCTACGTGCCTCTTTTTGAGAAAGTGTGATATTTAATAAGTTAAAAAAATATTCAGGCTCATGAACCGTAAAAAAATGCTTGTTGTTTGGTATTTCTGGTTCAAAGAAATTTTCTGGCTTGCACGTTCCTTCATACAACAATTGTTCTGGCAACAGATTGTATTTTTCCATAGGAAAACGATGTCCTTCTTTTAAAGGATGGTTATATATAGGATGATGAGCAATTTTAAGCATCATCAAATTTACGCATTCCCAAAATTATTGTCAAAACTTTATCAAAGCAATAAAGACTTTTTTTAATTCGTATGGCTAAAGTGCAATCTGTTAATTAACAATAAAATTGCTTTTTAGCTAATTGGTTGTCCGTTTTTTATAGCTCTTTCAGGCTCAACAAAAGCCAATTTACCATCAGGAGTGTCCGTCATTAAAATCATTCCTTGGCTTTCTACTCCTCTAATTTTTCTAGGCGCTAAATTTACCAAAACAGAAACTTGCTGCCCGATAATTTCATCTGGAGAAAAACTCTCTGCAATACCAGAAACTATAGTTCTTGTATCTATACCAACATCAACCTTAAGTTTCAGTAATTTTTTGGTTTTAGCAACTTTTTCTGCTGCTAAAATAGTTCCAATTCTGATGTCTAATTTTGTAAAATCATCAAATTCTATGATTTCTTTTTGGGGTTCTACAACTTTGTTTTCTTGCTCATTTGCAATTTTTGTGGCTTGTAATTTTTCAATTTGAGCATCAATAGTTTTGTCTTCAATTTTAGAGAATAGTAATTCCGCTTTATTTATTTGATGATTTTCTGCTAGTAAAACATTTTGTTCTGTAACATTATTCCAGGTTAAAGCCTCATCAATATTTAAAATTCCTTTTAATTTTTTTGATGTAAAAGGTAAAAATGGTTCAGCAACCACGGCTAAAGCAGCAGCAATTTGCAAAGCAACATACATAATTGTTTTGGTACGTTCAGCATCTACTTTTATAACCTTCCAAGGTTCTTCATCAGCCAAGTATTTATTACCCAATCGTGCTAAATTCATCAATTCTTGGCTAGCTTCTCTAAATCGGTATCTTTCTATAGATTTACCAATAACATTCGGAAACTCTTTTACAGCAGCCAAAACATCTTCATCAACTTCTAAAAAATCACCTGCAAGTGGCACTTGTCCTTCATAATATTTGTTGGTTAATACAACAACTCGATTAATAAAATTCCCAAAAATGGCAACCAACTCACTGTTGTTTTTAGTTTGAAAATCTTTCCAAGTAAAATCGTTGTCTTTACTTTCTGGGGCATTAGCGGTTAAGGTATAACGCAAAACATCTTGCTGATTTGGAAATTCTTCTAAATATTCGTGCAACCAAACCGCCCAGTTTTTTGAAGTTGATAATTTATTTCCTTCTAAATTTAAAAATTCATTAGCAGGTACATTTTCTGGTAAAATATAGTCGCCATGAGCTTTTAACATGCTCGGAAAAATAATACAGTGAAAAACAATATTGTCTTTTCCTATAAAATGAACCAATTTGGTATCGTCTTTTTTCCAATAATCTTCCCAGTTTTTTCCTGTTCTAGAAGCCCATTCTTTGGTAGATGAAATGTAACCAATAGGTGCATCAAACCAAACATATAACACCTTTCCTTCTGCGCCATCTACAGGTACAGGAATACCCCAATCTAAATCGCGAGTTACTGCCCTTGGTCTTAAACCATCTTCCACCCAACTTTTAACTTGGCCATAAACATTGGGTTTCCAATCTTTTTTATGTCCTTCTAAAATCCATTCTCTTAAAAAAGCTTCGTGCTTATCTAAAGGTAAAAACCAGTGTTTGGTTTCTTTTATTGTAGGCACATTGCCTGTAATTGCAGATTTTGGATTAATTAAATCTGTTGCATTGTGGGTAGTACCGCAGTTTTCACATTGGTCTCCATAACTTTCTTCAAAGCCACATTTAGGGCAAGTACCTACAACAAATCTGTCTGCTAAAAACTGATTGGCTTCAGCATCGTACAACTGCGCTGTTACTTCCTCTACAAATTCACCATCATTATGCATTTTAGTGAAAAATTCTGAGGCTGTGTTGTGATGAATCTCAGATGAGGTTCTTGAATAATTATCAAAAGAAATTCCAAAATCAGCAAAAGAATTCTTAATAATGGTATGATACTTATCAATAATATCTTGTGGGGTAACTCCTTCTTTTTTAGCTCTCATTGGTATGGCAACACCATGCTCATCAGAGCCACAGATGTACGCTACATCTTTGCCAATACCTCGCAAATAGCGCGCATAAATATCTGCAGGCACATAAACACCCGCTAAATGACCAATATGAATTGGCCCATTTGTATAAGGTAAAGCTGCTGTAATTGTATATCTTTTTGGAGTACTCATGCTGTTATTTTGAATTTTATGCGCTAATTTTAAAAATGCAAAAGTACAAAAAAGCAATTTTTAAAACCGACAGAAAATAGATACATTTACAATGGATAGATATTTAAATTTATCGCTTTAAGAAACAGCACTTATTTTGAATAAAATACTCTTATTATTATCATTTTTAATAATGATTTGTACAACTACAGTTGCACAGAAAAAATTAGTAACACCTCCTTATTTAAAAAAGGGAGATACCATTATAATTTTAGCGCCTGCAGGTATTTTAAAACCAAACCGAAAACCAATTGTTTTAGAGGCTAAAAAATTAGCAGAAAGTTGGGGGCTTAAAGTAATTTTGGGTAAAAATATGTTTAAGAATGGCAATCATTTTGCAGGTACTGATAGTGAGCGTTGTGCTGATTTTCAGAAAGCATTAAACAATCCGAATATCAAAGCTATTTGGGCTGCAAGAGGAGGCTATGGTTCTGTAAGAATTTTAGATAAATTAAATTTTACCAAGTTTCAACAAAACCCAAAGTGGATTGTTGGCTATTCAGATATTACTGCATTTCATAACCATATCCATAATTTAGGTGTAGAAACTTTACACGCAATGATGGCAACTAGTTTAGAGGAAAAACCAGAAGATATTGTTGAAACTATTGCAAGTTTTAAAAAAGCTCTTTTTGGAGAAACATTAAATTATACAATAGCAGCTGCCATGCAAAATAGAACTTTTAATACAAAAGCAATTAACGGCCAGTTGGTTGGAGGTAATTTGGCTATTTTGTCATCTATGTTGGGTTCAGAAAGTCAGTTAAATACAGCAAATAAAATTTTATTTATAGAGGAAATTGGGGAGTATAAATACGCAATAGATAGGATGTTGCAGAGTTTAAAACGTGCCAATTATTTTACCAAAGTAAATGCGGTTGTTATTGGTAATATGAGTCTTATCAAAAAAAATTCTACAAAGTGGGGGAGTACTATAAAACAACTTATATTGGCAGCAATTCCAGCAGATATTCCAGTTATTTTTAATTTTCCTGCTGGTCATGAACCAGATAACAGGGCTTTAATATTTGGGAGAAATATCACCATAAAAACGGATGTAAAAAATACAATAGCATTCAGCTTTTAACTTTCTCTACAAATTCTTTTTGAATTTTATATTTTTTGCTCTTGCATAGTTCAATAGAATGTCTGTGATTTTATTCAAATTATCTCTATTGGCCTTAAAGAAAAGATTGCCGTTAACAAAAAAATCAGCATTGTTATACAGTGCAACATCTTTCCATTTTTTATCATTTGAAAACATGAAATTTAATTTACCTTCATCTGAGCGTTTCAAATTAAAAGACAAATCCAATTCTTTATTATAGTAACTCCCAATAAAATCCTTGATGTTTGATGATGAAATGGGCAAGGCTCTACTTCTTTTGTATTTCATTGTTTTTCCAGAATCATAATATTCAACCATTTCGTCATCGTAGAACACAATTTTTAATGTTGGATTATTTGCAAATCTGAATTTATTTACACCTTCAGAAATCATTTCTAGATTAAAGTAATCTCCTTCTTTCCAATAAGTTTTACCGTTTTCTTTTTCAATTCGGACTAATTTTTCATCATTAGGATAATTGTACTGGCCTACAATGCTTGCTTTACGATAGTTGTCTTTATAATAGCGCGTATTATATGTTGGGGTTCTGTTCTGTTTTTTAAGCAAAAGAATCGCAATTTCGTCAGCTAATAAATCACTTCTTAAATTTCCATTATTACTCATAACAAAAATCGCTATTTTTTCTTTTGGGAAACGAAGACATTGTGCATGATAAGCATTTGTAACTCCATCATGATGCACTGCTTTTCTGCCTAATCTATCATTTAATTTTAAACCAAAACCATAGGATTTTATTTCACTGTTTGGTATTGGTAATTGGCTTTTCATTAAAAGAGTATCTTTATTTTGTTTTGCATTTTGTAAGGCTTTTTCAAATAGTAATTGATCTTCTAGAGTAGTGTATAAAAAACCTTCTCCTGCTGTTTTTGTAATTGAAATTGAGTGAAAAAGTTCTCCGTAGCCCCAATCTGAATATGGTGCTGCTCTGTTAGGAATTACTTGCATGTAAAACTTTATAAATGAAGTAGAATTCATTCCTAATTGCATAAAAAAATCATCTGAATACTCTGTAAATTTTTTATCCGTTACTTTTTCAATAAGTTTTGCAAGTATATTATAATTGGAATTGCTATACGAATAATGCTTTCCTGGCGAGAAACCTAGATTTTCTTGTTTTTCTAGTAATTCAATAACATCATTATTATTTAAACCAACTTGTTTCCACCAAATTCTATTTTGTAGCCCCATCAATTCTACATAATCTCGTATTCCGCTTGTATGATTTATTAAATGTCTAATCTTTATTTCTTCTTTTACCTCTGGATAAAAATTAGGCAGGTACTTTCTAAAATCATCCTCAAGGTTTAATTTCTTTTCTAAAGCCAATTTTAAAACCATTAAAGCTGTAAATTGTTTTGCTGTTGAAGCAATATTAGATCTTGTTTTTGAGCCTATTTTTACCTGATGTTCAACATTAGCAAGACCCTTATATTTCTCATATATAATTTCACCGTCTTTTACAATACCAATCATTAAACCCGGTTCATTTTCGCTAACTTTTGAGTTTACTATAGAATCAATTTTTATTAGTTGTACTTCTTGACTTTTTGAGATAGATGAAATAAGAAGTAAGATTAATAGGATGCAATTTTTCATTTTGATAATATTTTCGAGGTAAAAATCTAAATAAAAACAGTTTGAATCGCTTCAAATCTTGATTTGAGACTTAATATTTATTTGTAATTAAGTAAATACTGTTTAGGAGTTAAATTTGTGTGTTTTTTAAAAGCCCTGTTAAATGTAGCTTTACTGTTAAATCCACAATCAAAAGCTATTCCTAGAAGCGTTGATTTTTTGTGTTCTCCTTGCTGCAATTTCTCTTTTATCGCGGCAATTCTAAATTGATTTATAAAATCATTAAAATTCATTTGAAACCCAATATTTATACAACTGGAAACTGTTTTGGTATTGGTCTCTAATTGTTTTGAAACATCTAAAAGTGTTAACTTCGGGTTTTTATAGACTTTTTGCTCTTCCACTAAGTGAAGTATTTTCTTTTTCCAAAACTCAATTTCTTTTTGATTGATGTCTTCTTGTTTTGAATTTTTATTGATTTCTGATTCAGAAAAAATAGGAATATTTTGCAAATTTATATCAGTTAAAAATGACATCTTTACTGCATTTGCATATCCATTTATAGAGATATATAAAACAATAATTGAGAATGAGACATAATACCAAAATTGTTCGCCAAATTCACCCCATTGAGGGTTTGTAAAAAAGAAAATAAATCTGAAGACAATAATGCATAGAAAGGCAATTAAAAAATTTGGCACCCATCTAAATAAAATGGTATCAGCAAAACTTACTTTACTAAAAACTAATTTTTTGTAATTTGTATACAGTTTTAAACTTAAAATTAAATAGATTGTCATTGAAATTATACCTGCTATTTGATACCAATTTTCTAAATCTTTATCTCTATTATTTGCATAAAAATAGAATTCATCTAAAATAAGTTTATCACTAATAAAAACAATAAGACTGTAAATAAAATAAAGTAGGGCAGGTATAAAATGTAAGCTTTCTTTTTTTGAAATTTTGAAAGAACTGTATAGTAAGCTTTTTATGTAAAAGTAAATTACAGGTCCTATGAACAACACCTGCATAAATGGTATAAAAAATAAAATTTCACGAGTCATTTTCTTGGCATACCAATTGGCATAGCCTAACATATATGGCGTAATATACATTGCAGATAAAAACAGCAATAGACTCAACCATAAACTCGCTTTGTTTTTATTAAAATTTTCTTTTTTTAAAAGTACAATTGAAAATAGAATACTGTGGAAAAAGAATATTAAAAGGATGGTGCTTTTTTGGTTGAAACTGAAAGGAAAATTCATGAGAGAAAAGTAATCAATAATTTGTAATTTCACAAAATGGCACAACATAATGAACTTGGTAAAAAAGGAGAACAATTGGCCATTGACTTTCTATTGCATAAAGGATATACAATTTTAGAAAAAAATTATCGATATCTAAAAGCGGAAGTAGATATTATTGTGCAAAAAGAGCAAGTTTTGGCAGCTGTTGAGGTAAAAACCAGAAGTACAGCCTATTTTGGTAATCCAGAGGAGTTCGTGAATCCCAAAAAAATAAAATTACTTATTTCTGCAATGGATCATTATGTGGTGGAGCATAATTTAGATGTAGAGGTGCGTTTTGATATTATTGCAATTATTCATCAAAATAAACACACCAAAATAGAGCACTTAAAAGACGCTTTTTTATATTTTTAAGGGCGTAAGGGCTACAGCTATCAATAAAAAGAAATAATATCATTCTCTCTTATATTATTTTTCTAAAGGTTTTTAGGTTGATAGCACTATTCTATTTTTAGCAAAAAAATGGACTTCCTAAATAATTGGTTTGGTTAAATTTTATTACACAGCAATACTATTATTCATAACATTACCGTGCAATAATTAGACATTTTGTCTAGATTTTACTTTATTTCAAAAAATTTAATGAGGTCTAATTTTTTAGAATTTTAGTCATTACACTATTATTTTCTGTATAAATTTTTAGTAAATACATACCATGGGATAAGTCATTGATGTTTATTTTATCTAAATTTTTAGAAAATGATTTTAGTTTTTTACCCACCACGTTATAAATTTCAATTTTTGTCAATTTATAACTTGTTGAAACTACATATAGCAAATCTTCTGTAGGATTAGGGAATATTTTGAACTGCGATAATAGATTTTCTTTAGTGCTTAAAGTAGCCGTTTGTTGTACATCATCAAAATAAAATGTAGATGTATTAGAACCATCACCAACATTGCCAATATCAAACATAAATACCAACTTATTATAATTGCTTGCGCCTAATTGAGAAAAATCCCAATAAAGGGTTTCCCAAGCTCCGGTGGTTTTAGTTGTGGTTTCTAAACCAAAGGTACTACTACCAGATTGTTGCTCTAGTTTTATTTGAACTGAAGTGCCAATTGGTGCTTCTGTCCACACATTTAAACTAATGTATTTATTATTTGTAAAATCTAAATTATTATTTAAGTTAATGTATGCACCAGCCCAAGATTGCCCGCCATCTCTAACAATTTTAGCCATGTTTGAGGTGCTATTTCCATTGCTTTGAGGAGTAGTTATGGGTTCTACTGTTGCTGTAGCCCCATCAAAATTATTAAAGTCTGCTGTGGTTGGAAAGGTTTCAAAATCGAATGGCAAATCTAAGATTTGTGGAACGGCGCAAGCAGAACCACTAAAAGTAAATTCCATTCTACCAATATTAAATTCACCTTGGTCTACCATCATTCTTAAAATATGAATTCCTTGAGTCAAATTCATATTAACGGTTTTGGTAGTCCAGTTGTTCCAGCCACCAGTGGCAGAAAAGCCGATGTTTTCGCTTACTTTTTGGCCGTTAATCTCAAAATAAATAGGGCCACCACCATTTGAGTTTCCAGAAGCATATCTCATATCTACGGCATAACATCCTGTATTTTGCACATCTATGGTATACTCTAACCACTCCCCAGCAGAAATCCAACCCACAGTATTTCCTTCATTAGTAACTGTTAAGGCATCTACATATTCATTGGTTCTAAAGTCACCTTCATTTACTACTGAAGCGTCAAAATATGTAATATTTTGCCCAACACCACCTTCAAAATAATCATAATGTGCAGCTTCTATAGTTCCAGGGATGGCATGGTTTATATCATTATATGGTTTTTGCGCACCAACCTGAATTGTAATTATGTTAGAATATACATAATCTGTACCCTTAAATACTTTGGCGTATAAATTATGAATACCATAATCTAAGTTTACAGTGCTAAACGTGTAAGGCGCTGTTTGTATTTCTTCTAGTAAATTATCTTCATTATAAAAGGCAACTTTGGTAATGCCATTTCCAGAAACTATGGCAGTTAAATTAACAAGTTCATCTTTATTAATCTCAGTTTTATCTGCAGCTAAAATTGCACTTATGTTGGCATCTCTACTTGTTATCATTTGGTTTGCGGGTACTTGTAATTCATAACCGTCTGAAAAAGTAACTGTTTTGGGGGTATCAGCGTAATTGTGAGCTACATACGTTTTGGTGCCGTTGTTATTAAAAACAGCAGCTATAGGGTAATTTGCGGTTACACTAGCTTCTAATGTTCCTAAAGATTTCATGGTATGCAACCAATGATAAGTTTGGGCATCAGAAATTCCAAATTTTAGAGTTCTATCCGTATTTTGGTCATATAAATCAAGTGCTTCTTCTGGGTCTAAAAATGACAAATATTTCCAAATAGTATCGTGCCACAAATTAGGATTGTTGTCATTCGGATTTAAAATTTGTGTATGTTGTTTTAACTCGTTCCAAATGGTTTGAATATAGTCTTTATTTTGTCCTAAATATAAAGAGCCACCGTGCATAGGATATAACTCTATACCGTAAGAAGCAGCAATATCTGAAGTCCAAAAAGTACCATTATCATAAGAGTTACCCCAAACACGAGATACCAAACTGTACTGTTGGTTGGCTTGAAAATTTCTGTTGCTCATATCAAACCAGTATTCTTCAATAGCGGTTTGTTCTGTAGTATAAATATAAATTCCTAAATCTCTAATTTCATCGTTTTCTGTAATGGTTCCCCAATGAATTAATGAAGAGGCAAACTGCATGCTTTCTGAAGTAGATTCTTGGTCATTTCCTTGTGGAAAACTTGCAAAACCATTGGCCCAACTATGCCCTGCATAAGGACTAAAATTTCTTAAAAATGGAAATTGATCATCATTTCTGTCTGGTGATGCTGCATCTCTTATTAATAGATTAATCATTGCTCCGTATTCATTAGCCCAACCCGGTTCAAACTGTTCTAAAAATGCGGCAGCGTGTATAAAATATCCCCAATGAAAGTGATGATCATTAACATTACTATCTTGCCCATGACCCGCAGGGTAACCTAATAAAGTAGACCATGAATTGTTATAATAAAACAAGAAAGCAACTTCTCCACTTTGGTAGGTTAACCAATCTTCTAAACGTTCTTTTACAGTGGCAATCATCTTGTCTCTTGCTACACTATTTCCTCTTTGATCTGCAATTCTTGCAGTTTGAATTAAACGATTCATAACTTGCCCTTCATTGTAGGAATCCGTCCAAGTTGCCAAACCATCATTTTCAATAGAACTTATTTTTTTATAAAGTTCTTGTGGCTTAAAACTACTACTATTGTGCCCTAAATTAGGCATTGTTGGCAGAATGCCTTTAAAAGTGTTTTCTACAATAAATGAGTTTGCTTCTAATGTTTTAATAGTACCACGAACACCTTGGTAATCATAACCAGTTGGTGTTGCAGAACTTGGAGCTAGGTTTGCCCATTGATGAGGTAATAAACCTAATAATACATTAGAGTTATTGCCTTCTTTTATAGCTGTAGTAACTGTAAATGTTGTAGTAACTTTAGAGGTGCTTTCATTAAAAACCCAATCTGTTACTGTGTTTTCTGGGAAAACATAAGCATATTTTTTATATTCATTGGCTACAGTACTTATGTTTATGCCACTTTGAGGTAACATTGCTATAGACCAATAATTTTTATCGTTTAGGGTTGATGAATACACAGTTCCAGATTTAGACCAAGTACTACCTGTTGGAGCATAAATCACAAAATCACCACCATTTGCTGCGTTTTCAACGGTAATCATTTCATTAGAAATAGATACATTACCACTTTTTATATTTAGTTGTAAGTTAGATGAAGCATCTTTTGTAAAGTAAACAAAAGGCATTCCAATTCCTGTAGTTGCCTCGAGTTGATGTGTGCCGTCATTCCAATTCATGGTTACTGTCCAATCTGAAAAATCTGAAACAGTAGTTTTGTCTGTTGATAAGCCTTCTAAACCAATTTCTATTGGAGAAGAATCACCTATAGGGCCCCAAGGAATATAAGTAACAGTTAAACCTGTGTTTGTTGTTTTTAAGGTCATTGGATAATTAAATAAATTATCAGCATGATTTTCTTTAACCAATTTAGACCACCAATCGTTTGTAGGTATTGGTTTATTTGCTGCATTGCCAGAGACTTGTGGTTCTCCAGAAGGAAAGTTATTTCTACCAGCACTATCAGAACCTGGAAAAGTAGTAGTATAGCTTCCGTTACCCACAGCAACTTGTGCTATACCATTTGAAATTAAAAATAGAAAAAATACGGTTTGAAAGATTGTTTTTATATTCACATAATTAGTTTTAAGGAGCTGCAAATTATAAAATTGTTTGGTTTGGTAACGCTGTTTTTCCCATACAAAAACACAACATTCGCTACAATATTCAATTTTTAACAAAAAATAGAGGTATCTAAAAACTAAAGTAGTCATTATTATAAATTTTTACTTAAAAAGGAAATGTCATATAACTCCTCATTTAAACCGAGAAGTATAAAAAAGTTTGTGAATCTCAAAAAAAACTACCATTGCCTTTTGTTGTATGTCTTTCTTATACCGATTCTTTTACTTCATTTTTAGTAATAATAGGTTTACCATTTAATGCCTGAATTAATGCTGATGTTGCAAGTAGGCCATAAAGTACCGCAATAAGTATTGTTGCCTTTGTATTTTTAAAAACATAGAACGAGAGTAATGGCAGTATCTGTAAAGCGTGCATGCCTATAAAATGTGAAACTCTTAAATCGCCAACAGTTTTACTCCATCCTATAATCCACCAATCGGAATTATCATTGATTGCACCAACACTATGACTCATCTGAGCACTCATTAAAGCTCCTTCAAATGAAAAAACAACAAAAATTAAGATGCCTAAACGAATGGCCCAAACGTAATGACTTGCTAAATTTGGAAAAGGCTGTGTAAAAAAAAGAAATCCGATGTAAGCAGTGTAAAGTGTAACGATTACGGCT
>CAJWAC010000062.1 GCA_913020555.1 uncultured Polaribacter sp.
TATATATTATGTCAATTCCTGGAGGTATTTTAGCTGACAAATTTTTAGGACAAAAGAAATCAGTTATTCTAGGAGCAATTCTTTTAGTTATTGGCCATAGTGTACTTGCAATTGAAGCAATGTGGGCATTTTATACCGGTCTCGGATTTATAATTTTGGGAGTTGGTTGTTTAAAACCTAATATTTCAACTATGGTTGGGGGTTTGTATAAAAAAGGTGATGTAAGGAGAGATAAGGGATTTACAATATTCTACATAGGAATTAATATTGGAGCATTTTTATCTGGATTAGTTGTTGGTTATGTGGGAGAGGTCCATGGCTGGCATTATGGTTTTGGATTAGCAGGAATTTTAATGGTTTTAGGTTTAATCCAATTTTTAGCGGGGCAAAAATATCTTGTCCATGTTGGAAATTACTTAGGCAAATCAGACAAAAAAGAAGATCGAGAAGCTTACAAAAAGCCCCTAAATAAAGTTGAAAAAGACAGAATCATTGTTTTACTCATCTCTTTTCTATTGATAATAGCTTTTTTTGCTGCATTCGAGCAAGCAGGTGGACTAATGAATATCTATGCTAGGGAAAAGACAAATAGAATGTTAATGGGGTGGCAAGTTCCTGCTACCTGGTTTCAGTCTTTGAACTCCTTTTTTATTATAACTTTAGGTGTTGGTATCGCTGCTTATTGGGCAAAAAGAAAATTGAAGGGAAGTGAGGCTTCTTCTTTATATAAAATGATTATCGGATTAGGAATCACTGGTATAGGATTTTTATTTATGTCAGCAGCCGCCTCTGAATATGATAATACGGGTGCCTCTGCTATGTATTGGTTAGTTTTAGCTTATTTGTTTCATACAATTGGTGAGTTATGTTTATCTCCAGTTTCTCTGTCATTTGTAACTAAATTAGCGCCTGCAAAATACGCCTCAATTATGATGGGAATCTATTTTGCTACAACAGGTTTAGGAAATAAAGCAGCTGGACTTCTTGGCGAATCTTCTTCTATTTTTGGAGAATTTAAAGTTTTTACAGGAATTGCTATTTTTTGTGTAGCATTTGCACTATTGGTATTTGTTTTTTTTAAAAAATTAAAAGCACTGACGCATGGAGCAGAGGATAATGAAACAGACTTAAGCGCTATACAAGCAGAAAACTAAAATATTAAAAAACCTCATAAACTTGTATTTATGAGGTTTTTTATTTTTAAAAACTACTAATTATGAATACAGCATCGTCTAAAGAATTTAGTTTATTGAATCACAAACCTGCACTTTTTGTATTGTTTTTTACAGAAATGTGGGAACGTTTTTCTTATTACGGAATGCGTGCCATTTTTGTTTTATTCTTAACCGCTTCTTTTGATGATGGAGGCTGGGAATGGACAAGAGAAAGAGCATTAGGTTTATTAGGTATTTATACTAGTTCAGTTTATTTAACCCCTTTAATTGGAGGAATAATTGCAGATAAATTATTGGGTTATCAAAAGGCAGTTGCACTTGGCGCTTTAGTAATGACTTTAGGTCACGCTTCTATGGCTTTAGAAACAGAAACAACGTTATATTTAGGAATTGCCTTTCTTATCATCGGAAATGGATTATTCAAACCAAACGTTACTTCTATGGTTAGTGGCTTATATGATAAATATCCAGAACGCAAAGATGGAGCCTTTACCATTTTTTATATGGGAGTTAACGCCGGTGGATTTTTAGGAGTGCTATTATGTGGTTTTTTGGCGAGTAATTTAAGTTATTCATGGGGATTTGGATTAGCAGGAATTTTTATGTTTTTAGGAACGTTGCAATTTTGGTTTGGGAGAGCAATTTTTGAAAATGTTGGTACCTCACCAAATAAAACAATAAAAGCATTTGAAGCTGTTGTTGAATCTGGTAATAATGATAAAAAAGTCCCAGAAAATGTGCAAAGAGATAGATATATTGTAGTAGGTCTTTTAGCTTTTTTCACAGTTTTCTTTTGGTGGGCTTTTGAACAAGCCAGTGGTTCTATGAACCTATTTGCGAGAGATTATACGCAAAGAGCTCTAACAGGTAATTCTGCTACTGTATTTAAAGTTGTAGATGTACTTGTCTCTACCATACCTCTGCTTATAATCTCTTGGGTATTATTAAAATTATTTGGACAAACTTTCAAAAAAATATCTTTATCAAATATTGTTCTAGGAACAAGTTTTATAAGCATTTGGGGAATTGTTATTTGGAAATTAAGTATTATAATACCTCAACAAAATACAGAAATAGAAGCCTCATGGTTTTTAATCTTAAACTCACTATTTATAATCTTTTTAGCTCCTCTTTTCTCTAAATGGTGGGAAAGCAAATTCAATCCTGCAGCTGCCGTGAAATTTGGAATAGGTATGATTCTTCTAGGAATTGGTTTTGGAGTATTAGCCTATGGATCTAGCACCATACCACAAGGTGCAAAAACTGCTTCTGTAAGTTTGATATGGCTAGTATTAGCTTATTTATTTCATACAATGGGAGAATTATGTATATCTCCTGTAGGACTTTCTTACGTATCAAAATTAGTACCTGCTAAAAAAATAGGCATGATGTTTGGAATTTGGTATTTAGTAAATGCACTAGGTAATTATTTAGCAGCAAAAACAGGAAGTTATATAGACCCCATTGTTGAAGAATATTCTATGTCATTTTTCTTTTTAATTTTTACAATTATTCCAGGTGTAGTAGGATTGATTTTCTTAATTTTAAATCCATTAATCAAAAAATTAATGCACGGAATAAGATAATATGTAAATTTGGCATATCCTTTGCAACCTATCAATTATGAAAAAAACACTTTTAGTATTCGTTATTTTAGCATCAAGTTTAATTGTTAACGCACAAAATAAAATCAATTGGATTACCATGAATGAAGCTTTGGCACTTCAAAAAGAAAATCCTAAAAAAATAATGATTGATGTATACACCAATTGGTGTGGTCCTTGTAAAATGTTAGACAAGCAGACTTTTCAGAATGAGGATGTTGCAAAATATGTAAATGAACATTTCTACGCAGTAAAATTTAATGGAGAAGGCAATGAAGCTTTAACCTATAAAGAAAATGAATTTACCAATCCAAATTACGACGCTTCTAGAGCAAATAGTAGAAACAGCTCGCATCAATTTGCAGATTTCTTAGGTTTAAAAGGATACCCAACAATTGCTTTTTTTGATGAAAAAGCGCAATTCATTTACCCTTTAACAGGCTTTTACAAACCACAAGAATTGGAGTTCTATTTAAAACTTTTTATAAAAGACAAACATCTAGAAATAAAAACAAAAGAGGCTTTTCAAGAATATTATAACGCATTTAAGCCAGCTTTCAAAACGAAATAAATTTGTAAATTTTAGTATGTAAATGCTCCATTTTGTCCCGTATAATGAAATGGAGTTTTTAAATTTACAGCCTTCTTTTCCCATCTTGTCACATAACTTTTATAGTTAGAACCATCAGCAATAATTTGTATTGGTTGCATTCTTTTTATTAACCTTTCTAAGTTAATTTTTGGCGAATTCTGCAAGATCACAATAGGACTTTTTAGGTTTTTAACTTGATAAAGTCCTAAACTATCAACAATTAAGATCGGTTGATTATTGAATTTAAACATCGCAGGAATATCACTTTTAATAGTAGTATTGATATGCTCACCAATTTTATAAGAACGTATTGCATTTGATTGAGCCATCATTACACTATCTAAATTATGATAAACATGTAACCTTTCTCCTTCTGCCTTTCCTAAAATAGAATTCCTGCTTTTATGAAAAACAACAAATTCTCTTTTTGACTGTTTTTGATGCATTTCATACAAATAAGCACTTTGCACAAATAAGAGCGCTACTAAAAGATACAGCAATCTTTTCGCTGTTTTTTTTATCAAAAAACGAAAACAACAAAGAATTAAAAAATAAATAACACCCAACATTAATATTGAGAATGAAATTTCTTGAAATAAAAATTGCTCTTGATGTGAAATCCAACTTACAAATGTGTTCATATTTCTAATAATAGCGCCATAGGTAGTTGCTAAAAACGCAGGCAATATGCCTATTAAAGCCAAAACAATAACCATAATACCACCAATTAAGATTGCCCCTAAAAATGGAATAATCACTAAATTAGACAACATAAATAAACCTGGAAATTGATGGAAATAATATAAACTCAATGGCAAAACTCCAATTTGAGCAGCAATAGAAACAGAAGTAATTTCCCAAATCTTTTTGTCTAACCAAAACCGACTTTTATAAAGTTCATAAAGTTTAGGTTGTATAAAAATAATACCAAAAACTGCAAAATAGCTCAATTGAAAGCCCACATCAAACAAGAACATTGGCTTAAAAATTAACAAGAAAAACATAGAAGAAATTAAAGAGAACAATACCACGTTTTTTTGTTTAAAAGACAAGCCAATGGCCAAAAAAGTAAACATAGTAACTGCTCTTACTACTGAAGCAGATAACCCAGCTACAAAGGCGAACATCCAAAGTAAAACCACAATTACGCATGTTTTTACAATTTTACCTTTCCTAATACGTTCCAATGGTTTTAGCAACCAAGATAAAATCCACATTAAAACACCAACATGTAGGCCAGAAACCGCTAAAATATGTATTGCTCCTGCCTTTGAGTAATTTGTAATTAATTCTTTAGAAATTTCGGTTCTTTGCCCCAATAAAAGAGCATTTATTACAGCCAATTCATCTGCTTTAAAAGGATATTTTTTCAGTGCATCTTGTACCCTATTTCTAAATTTTGCTGATGTTCCAATCAAAGAAAAACATTCCTTTTCAACCTTTTGATATTCTTGTTTTTCTAAAAATATTTGTTGATGAATCCCTTGTTTTTGCAAATACAATCTATAATCAAATTGATGCGGATTTAAAGGTTTGTTGATACTTAAAAAACGTTGTTTTGTAAATAGGTAATCATCAACTTTAAATGCCTTAAACAAACTATCTTTAGAAACATTTAGCAATACTTTTCCTCTTGTTTGTAATGTATCAACCTGCACTACTTCCGCCTCATATTTGTAGTGGTAAGCACTTGACTTTAAAACTTTATTCACTTTTAAAATAGAAGTATTATCATTTTTTAAATGGTACTTGTAAAAGTCTTTATAATTGCCATCAGTATTTACAAAAACGGTTGAAATACCTATTACAAAAAACAATAAGAAAGAGAGTAACGTTATTAAAAATCGCTGTTTAATAATAACTAATAAAAATAAAAGTGATAAAAATAAAGTAGTAAGTTTAAGGAAACCAAAACTCCAAAAACTGGTATAAAACTGTAGTATAATTCCAAGAATTACACATACAACAAAGTGTAAGGGTAAATAATTAAATAACCTTTTCATAGCGAAATAAAGTTACAACTTTATTCTTAAAAAATGGCCATTATTATAATTTACGAAATAAGGATTAGCGTCTGATAAAAAACTACAATACTTTTGTTGCTTTTACAAAAGCTTTTTTCCAGTATTTCTCTGATAAAGAGGATACAATTACACCTCTAGAACTTGTAGCATGAATAAACTGAATTTGCCCTCTACTATTAGAAACCACCAAACCAACATGATTGATTCCTCTTCTACTATTGGGTGTTTTAAAAAACAGCAAGTCTCCTTTTTTGGCAGTATTTAAAGAGATTTTTTTTCCTCTTTTTGCCATATCTCTAGAGATTCTTGGCATTTGAAAATTTTCTTCTCCAAAAGCAACATAGATTACTCCAGAACAATCCATTCCTCTTTTGGTGGTTCCTCCAAATTTATATCGAACTCCTTTATAATTCAAAGCATTTGAAACAATTCTTTCGGCTTTCGTTTGAGGTTTTACAGATTTTGAAACCACTTTTTGTGAAGATGAACAAGCGCCTAAAAATAATGAAATTACAAGCAGCAAAAGAACTCTTTTCATCTAAATTAAGATTTCAAATTGGCAACAATTAATTTTGCTGTTTTTTCTGAAGCTCCCCTACCACCTAACTTTTTTTCTAACTCAAAATAATCCAAGAATAGTTTTTCGCGATGGTTTGTATCTAAGATTTTAGTCAGTTCTTTTTTTAGATTTATTTTATTGAAATCGTTCTGAATTAACTCTGTAACCACTTCCTTATCCATTATTAAATTGACTAAAGAAATGAACTTTAAAGTAATGATACGCTTTGCGATTTGGTATGAAATATAACTCCCTTTATAACAAACAACTTGCGGCACTTTAAATAAGGCTGTTTCTAATGTTGCAGTTCCTGAAGTTACCAAAGCGGCGGTAGCAATAGACAATAAATCGTAAGTTTTATTATTAATGAAACTCACTTTTTTATCACCAATTATATTTTGATAAAAAGAAAAATCTTGACTTGGCGCACCAGCAATTACAAATTTATAATCAGAAAAATCATCAATTAAAGAAAGCATTATGGCCAACATTTTAGTAATCTCCTGCTTTCTACTCCCAGGCAATAAGGCAATAATAGGCAAATCTCCAATATTGTTTTCAGTTCTAAAACTTTGTTCATTTACTTGCTTTCTACCTGCAATACCGTCTATTAAAGGATGCCCAACAAAAGTAACATCAAAATCAAATTTCTTGTAAAAATCTTTTTCAAAAGGTAAAATTACAAACATTTGATCTACATCATTTTTAATTGCCTTTACCCTAGAGGCTCTGCTTGCCCAAACTTGAGGAGAAATGTAATAATTGGTTTTAAAATTGTGTTCTTTTGCCCATTTTGCCACTCGTAAATTAAATCCAGAATTATCAATAAAAATAATCACATCTGGCTGAAATAATTCAATATCACTTTTACAAAATTTAATAAAGCCCAATACTTTTCTTAAATTTTTTATCACTTCAAAAAAGCCCATAAAAGCTCTATCCTTATAATGGCTCACTAAAGTTCCTCCAACCGCTTGCATTAAATCTCCACCCCAAAATCTAACCTCGGCATTTTCATCTTCCTTATAAATGGCTTTCATAAGGTTAGACCCGTGCAAATCTCCTGAAGCTTCTCCTGCAATGATGTAGTATTTCATTAGATAAACTTTAAAATTAAGGTGATTAAAGCTATTACAATTGTGGTCATTAAAACACCTTTTGCTCTATGATCTTGTTTCTTTTTGATGTAGATAAGAAAAACAAATAAATTGGGAATAGCAGCTATTGATAAAATTTTGCCGTATAAATCTCCGTCTTCAATCATTTGCAAAGTGTCATTAAAGCTAAATTTCGAAAAATATTCGATATATAAATAGCAACCGGCTGCTGTTGCAAAAAGTGAAACTAAAACACCTATAAGTATGTCTTTTTTTACAGTTCCCAAGAGTTTAATTTTTGAATCATATGATGTGCGGTTAAATCAAACTGAACAGGCACAATAGAAACGTAACCGTTTTCTAATGCATATATATCTGTGTCTTGCCCTCTGTCTTTATTTATAAATTCTCCAGAGAGCCAGTAGTATTCCTTACCAAAAGGACTTTTTCGTTTGTCAAAATCCTCTTTCCAAACGCCCAATGCTTGTCTGCAAATTTTAGTTCCTTTAATTTCTGCTGCCTTTAAATTGGGTATGTTTACGTTTAGTACAATGCCTTCTGGCAAACCATTTAATAAAGTATTTAACGTAATGTTTTTTACAAAATCCTCACAAGCTCTAAAATCTGCATGCCATTTAAAATCTAATAAAGAAAAACCAATGGCTGGGATTCCTTCAATTCCTGCTTCAATGGCAGCACTCATTGTTCCTGAATAAATCACGTTTATAGATGAATTGGAACCATGATTAATCCCTGAAACGCATAAATCTGGCTTTTTATTTAAAATTTCACTTATTGCCATTTTTACACAATCTGCAGGTGTACCAGAGCAAGTGTATTCTAACTGAGGCCCATCATCAATCGTTATAGGGTTACATGTCAATACATTATCAACAGTAATTGCGTGCCCCATACCGCTTTGAGGACTATTAGGAGCAACTACAACAACTTCTCCAATTTTATTCATAATTTTAATTAAAGCTCTTATTCCCGGAGCTGTAATACCATCATCATTGGTCACTAAAATTAAAGGTCTTTCTTGCATATTTTATGTTTTATTATATTCCAAATTTAAGGCTCAAATCTTAAAAAGAACATATAAATGTCCAATTCTCTAACAAATGTAATTTATTTTCATTGAATTTCTTTTTAACATTTTGTAAAGACCAAAAAATGCTGAATTTGATTAATATTGTTATAAATAAATTTTCAGCTAATTTCATAGAGGTGTTATTACTATTGTTAATGTTTGTACAAAAAAATAACCTGCAATATTTTGGCACAATTTTAGTAGCTTAGCGTTTGAAAATAGTAAATAAGAGTAAAGAAGATATATGAAGACGAAACTAACAACAAATGCTTATTTTTTAATTACAGTTTTATTATTAAATAGTTTTATACTAAAAGCATCCACAAAAAATACATTTAGTAACGCTGACCCAGAAAAAGATAAAGTTATCATTTATGTACTAAAAAATGTTTTAAGTAGATTACATTTTGTACCCAAGGATTTTAATGATGATTTGTCTGAACAAATTTTCACTTCTTTTATTGATGCGTTGGATGGAAGCAAAAGATACTTTACACAAGAAGATATAAAAGAATTTTCGCAATACAAATATCAAATAGACAATCAACTTTTAGAAGATGATTTGTCTTTTTATAATTTGGTATATGGCAGGTTTTTAGAAAAAACAAAGAATGCCAAATCATATTATGGAGATTTATTAGCCAAACCTTTTAATTTTAAGAAGAATGAGGAGATAGATTTAGACTATAAAAATGTACCCTTTGCAAAAAACGACAATGAATTAATCGATTATTGGAGAAAGCAATTAAAGTTACAAACACTAAGCAGAATTCAAGAGCAAACTGCAATACAAGACGATAAAATTGAAAAAGATAAAAAGTATAAAATAAAATCTTTTAAAACATTAGAAAAAGAAGCTAGAGCAGAGGTTTTAAAAAATATGGATGAATTGTATATCCGAATTGATGAACTAGAACATGATGATTGGTTTTCTACCTTTTTAAATGCTGTGGTAAGTGCATTTGATCCGCATACAACCTATATGGATCCTAATATCAAAGAAAAATTTGATCAAAATATTTCAGGAAAGTTAGAAGGTATTGGAGCTCGTTTGCAGAAAAAAGGAATTAATACTACTATTTTTGAGTTGGTTGCTGGTGGCCCAGCATCAAAACAAGGAGAGTTAGAACCTGGAGATATCATTTTAAAAGTTGCACAAGCAGACCAAGAACCTTTAGATATTGTTGGTATGCGTTTGGATGATGCCATTAAATTTATAAAAGGTAAAAAAGGCACAGAAGTGCGATTAACCGTTAAGAAGAAATTAGATGGCTCAATCAAAATAATTTCAATTATTAGAGATGTTGTTCAACTAGATGAAACCTTTGTAAAATCTAGTATTGTAGAAAAAGAAGGTAAAAAGTATGCGATTATAGATTTGCCAAGTTTTTACATTGATTTTACGGATAACAACTACAGAGATTCTGCCAAAGATATGGAGAAAGAAATTGCAAGATTAAAAGCAGAAGATGTAACCGGTTTAATTATCGATTTAAGAAATAATGGAGGTGGATCTTTAAAAACAGCCATAGAAATATCTGGTTTATTTATTGATAAAGGACCTGTTGTACAGGTAAAGTTTAGAGGAGAAAATCCGATTGTTAAAAAAGATATAGATCCTAAAATACAGTGGGATAAATCTATAGTAGTGCTGGTTAATGAGTTTTCAGCATCAGCTTCAGAAATTTTTGCAGCAGCAATGCAAGACTATAAAAGAGGTGTTATTTTAGGAGGAAACCAAACCTATGGAAAAGGAACCGTTCAGAATGTGATGCCTATCAACCAGTTTTATCCAAAATACGAAAAAGATTTAGGATACATAAAAATGACCATTCAAAAATTCTATAGAGTAAATGGTGGTTCAACCCAAAAAGAAGGGGTTTATTCTGACATTGCCATGCCTAGCAGATTAAGCTATATGAAATATGGCGAACGCGATTTGGAGGGTTCTCTTGCTTGGGACAAAGTGCCCCAAGCCAAATATACACAAACCAATTCTTATGCTAATTTTAACGATGTTGTTTACAATAGCAAACAAAGAATTGCTAATAGTGAGAACTTTAAGTTAGTAAACGAATATGCGAAATGGCTGAAGAAAAACCAAGAGGACACCTCTTACTCTTTAAATTACAAACAGTTTTTTAAAGAAAGTGAAGTAAAAGAAGAAGAGGCAGATAAATTTAAATCTGTTTTCGATTATAAATCAGATCTTACTTTTACTTCTCCTAAATATGAGAAAGCATTATTTAAGCAAAATGACGATTTAAAAGATAAAAGATTGGCTTGGCACAAAAACTTAGCAAAAGACATGTATATTTCTGAAGCTTTAAATGTTTTAAGTGAATTAAAGTTAAAAGATAAGTCTGAGATTGTAAAAAATTAAAATAATAATTATAATATTTTAAGCCTGAGGTGTTCTAAGCATATCAGGTTTTTTTATTTTTCATTTATGGAATACAACGTAAAATTCGCCACAAAATGGTCTGATTTTGACCCCAACAGACATATGCGACATACAGCATATAATGAATATGCTGCAGAAGTAAGAATCCGTTATTTTTCTGCACAAAAATTTTCTATTGAAGAATTCACCAAACACAATATTGGTCCTATCTTATTTACTGAAGAAACTTCTTTTAGAAAAGAAATTCATTTAGGAGAAGATATTACCGTAAATTTAAAATTATCTGGAGTTTCTAAAAATATAGAACGTTGGAAAATAACACATGAAGTTTTTAATGCTGCGGGAAAATTATCGGCAGTTATAAAAGTTTATGGTGCTTGGATAGATTTAACAAAACGTAAATTAACTACACCACCAAAAGAAGCACAACATTTATTTTTAAAAACAGAAAAAACCGAGGAGTTTGAAGAAATTAGATTAAAAAAGAACTAATTATAAATTAGATTTAAAAATTTTAAGATTTTCAACACCTGAAATATATTCTATCACTAAAGACTTATCTTTTAAAATAAACCAAACTTCAAAAGCACTTGAAAAAAGATAGAAATTAGATAATAAACTTTCAATAGTAACAATCAATTCAGGATCACCACCATTTTTACAGATTACAATTTCTTTGTGGGCTGGATAGTTTTTTAATAATATACTTTCAAATATACCTTGTAGCTCAGAACTGTCATTATACTTTACAGTTTTACAGTTTTTGTTAAGTTTATCAATGTCTATTTGATAATCGTGTTGACCATAATAATCATCTTTTTTTCGAATAGAAAAATGAGCTTGCATCCAAAGCAAAAATTCATGATTATAATTTAAACTATATGCTAAATTATTATCTTCAAGATATTTTATTTGATATGGAATTCGAGCTTTTAATTCTTTTTTTCTTACTATTTCTTTTAGCGATTTGCGTTTTTCTAAAAGTTTATTTCTTTTGTTGCTATCCATCTTTTTTTAGCTTTTGCCACAAGATAAATATTTAAATTATTTGCAGCCATACCTTATTTAAGTATTTTTAAGAATTAATATGTATTTTTATTATGAAATCAAAAAGATATATATCTGCGATTGCTTTTGTTGTTTTAATAGTATTGTATTTTTTTCAAGAAAAAAATAATGAGTTAACACCTATGACAACTAAGGATATAAAGATAGACGGGTTCAACTATCTACCAACATCCACAACAAATCAGATTATAAAACACAACGGATATAATTTATCATATTCAGAAAAACATGAGCAAGCAGAATGGGTTGCGTATTCTTTAGACAAAAAAGATATTGTTAATACGGATAGAAAACGCCCTTACTTTTATGTAGATCAAAAAGTAAAAACAAAAGCTGCGCATTGGAGAAGCTATAAAAAATCTGGCTATGACCGTGGGCATTTATGCCCAGCTGGTGACAGAAAATTAACTAAAGAAAGCTATAACGAAACCTTTTTAACCTCTAATATCTCTCCACAAAAACACGATTTTAATTCAGGAATTTGGAATCGGCTAGAAGAACAAACACGTTATTGGGCAAAGAAATATAATCACTTATTTGTGGTTACTGGTGGTGTTTTAAAAGGAAAAATGAAAACTATTGGAAAGGACAAAATTTCAGTTCCGAATCAATTTTATAAAATTGTATTAGATTACACAAAACCAGAAATTAAAGCAATTGCTTTTTTAATACCACATAAAGATAGCAAAAGACCTTTGTATGAATTTGTAGTTTCTATTGACCAATTAGAACAACTCACAAAAATTGACTTTTTTCCTGAATTACCAGACGATATTGAAACTAAACTAGAGGCTGCAAATAATTATAAAAATTGGAGTTTTTGATAACCTACAATTCCATATCAATAACTATCTTCCCTTTCGTTTTTCTTTCCATCATATCTTCCAATGCTTTTGGCGCATTTTCTAAAGCATAGGTTTTATCAATATGAGGTTTTAATTCGCCTTTGGCAAACCAAGTAAGTAACTGTTTAATATTATCTAAACTTTCTTTAGGTTGCTTTTGTGCAAAAGCGCCCCAAAAAACGCCCACAATACTCGCACCCTTTAATAAAGTTAAATTAATAGGGATTTTAGGGATTTCGCCATTAGCAAAACCAATTACCAAATGCCTTCCTTTCCAAGCAATAGCTCTTAAAGCCAATTCAGAAAAATGCCCTCCAACAGGATCATAAATTACATCAACCCCTTTTCCGTTGGTAATTTCCTTTACCTTGTCTTTTAAACTTTCTTTAGTATAATTAATCACCTCATCTGCCCCAAACTGTTTACATAATTCCAATTTTTCTTCAGTAGATGCAGCTGCAATTACTTTTGCGCCCATTAATTTTGCTAATTCCAATGCGGTTAATCCTACTCCACCAGAAGCCCCTAAAATTAAAACGGTTTCTCCTTTTTGCAAATTTGCTCTGTCTTTTAGTGCATGATAAGAAGTGCCATACGCCAATAAAAAAGCAGCAGCATTTACCATGGGCATTCCTTTTGGTTTTGGAAAACAGTCTTTTGCTTTTACAATTGCTTTTTCTGCAAAACCACCAAAAGGAATAAACCCAACAACCTCATCTCCTGCTTTTAAATGTGTAACGTTTTTACCAACATTTTCTACTATGCCTGCAACATCACTACCTGGAGAAAAAGGAAATTCAGGTTTAAATTGATATTTTCCTTGAATAATTAACGTATCAGGAAAATTTACACTACAAGCTTTTACGGAAATTAAAATTTCACCTTCTTCAGGTTCTGGAGCTGTTATATCTAAATATTCTAGTGTATCTGGTAGCCCAAATTGGTTGCAAACAATTGCTTTCATAAACTCAATTTTAAAATCTGAAGATACATTAATTAAATAATATGAAAAAGGATTAGAAAAATCACCCCTAATTATTCTTTGAAATTCAATATAATATTTAACCTTTAACATATTATTTTAATTAGAAACTAATCACTCAACCATGAAAAAAGCGTTCCTTTTAATAATATTTCTATTTATTTCTTTAAACTTTTTTGCACAAGCATCTTTTACAGCTACAGGTATTGCTGTACAGGGTATAGCAAGAGATGCAAACAATTCTGCATATAAAAATCAAAATATTACATTAGATTTTGAATTTTTTAGTAAAACTGATGCTGGAGCAGAAAATGCAACTTTTTCTGCAGTTTCTAAACAAGTAGTTACAGATAATTTTGGAGTGTTTTCTACTATCATAGACCCAACCTTTGAGAATAATGCTGTTTTTGCCAACCAAAAAGTTTGGTTACGTATTACAAATAAAGAAGATTCTAGAATTATACAAGAATCTCAATTAATGCATGTTCCTTATGCCATTTCTGCAAATAATGGAGTGCCTACAGGTGCTATTATGCCTTTTATTGGTGATGAAAACTCTGTGCCTGAAGGATGGTTATTATGCAATGGAGCTAGCATACCTTCTAATACTGCCACTGAAAAATTAATAGCTTTATTAGCGCTTTTAGCGTCACAAACGCCAACGTTATCTGAAGA
>CAJWAC010000063.1 GCA_913020555.1 uncultured Polaribacter sp.
TAAAGCTTTAGAAAGAGCTAAAGAATATTTGACTTAGAGGAATAACTAAAATAATTCTATTGTTTTGATATGTAATTGTAATCACAAAAATTAGTTATACCCTAATTTTTAAAAATAGATTTCACTAATCTTTCAATGAAGTCAAGCGAGCTACATACTTTCCAATCACATCAAATTCAAGATTCACAGCATCTCCAACTTGCAACGATTTAAAAGTAGTGTTCTCCCATGTATAAGGAATTATTGCAACTGAAAAACCAATTTTAGTAGAATTTACAACAGTTAAACTTACACCATTTATAGTAATAGAACCTTTTTCTATAGTTACATTATTTTTATCAGAACTATATTCAAAAGTATATACCGTACTGCCATTTTCATCTTTAACTTGTGTGCAAACTCCTGTTTCATCCACATGTCCTTGAACGATATGTCCATCAAGTCTGTCCCCTAATTTCATGGCACGTTCTAAATTTACAAATGCATCTTTACTTAATTTTCCAATATTAGTTTTATCTAACGTTTCTTTTATAGCCGTTACTGTATATTCATCATTATTTATAGCCACAACTGTTAAGCAGACCCCATTATGAGCTACACTTTGGTCTATTTTAAGTTCGTTTGTAATATCACTTTTAATAGTTAAATGCACATTTTCTTTCTCTTTTTCAAGTTTCGTAACTACTCCAAGTGTTTCTATAATTCCTGTAAACATATCGTTAAAAATTAATTACTTTTGCACCAACAAAAATACGTATAATACAATACAAGGATGGAAAAAACTGATAAAATAATTGTTGGAATTTCAATTGGAGATTTAAATGGTATTGGTATTGAAGTAGTTTTAAAAACATTGCAAGATAAACGAATGTTAGATTTTTGTACACCAGTTTTATTTGGGGCTACAAAAGCAATTTCATTTCATAAAAAAGCATTAAGTTTAGAGATTCCAACTCAGGGAATCACATCCTTAAATCAGGTGAATCATAATAAAATTAATATTTTAAATGTTTGGAAAGGGGAAGCTAAAATTGAATTAGGTAAAGCAACAAAAGAATCTGGAGATTATGCAGTAAAATCATTATCTGCAGCTGTGAAAAACTTAAAAGAAAACAATATTGATGTACTTATAACGGCTCCAATAAACAAAGAAAACATACAATCTCAAGATTTTAATTTTCCTGGCCATACAGAATATTTAGAAGCACATTTAGAAGGTAAAAGTTTAATGATCTTAATGACCGATCAATTGCGAATTGGTTTAATTACAGGGCATATTCCAATTGCTAAAGTTGCAGAATCTATTACACCTGAATTAATTATAAGTAAAGTGGAAACAATGCATAAATCCTTAAAACAAGATTTCGGCATTAATAAACCAAAAATTGCCATTTTAGGATTAAATCCACATTGTGGAGATAAAGGTGTTATTGGCAAAGAAGATGATGAAATTATAAAACCGACAATTATTGAAATTAAGGAATCTGGCAAACTGGTTTTTGGGCCTTATGCCGCAGATGGTTTCTTTGGCTCTGAAACTTACAAACAATTTGATGGAGTTTTAGCAACTTATCACGATCAAGGTTTAGCACCTTTTAAGGCATTATCTTTTGGCAAAGGAGTTAATTTTACAGCAGGTTTAGGGCATATTAGAACTTCTCCAGACCATGGAACAGGTTATGATATTGCAGGAAAAAACTTGGCAAATCCATCTTCTTTTAAAGAAGCCTTATTTACTGCAATTCAAGTTTTTAAAACAAGAAATGAATACAAAGAATTAACTAAAAACCCACTATAGGTACTTTAAAAGTAAAGTTTATTCTTTTTTTGATAAAAATATTGCAGAAATACATTTTTTTGTATCTTTGCACGCTCAATTGATGTTTGGTTATGAGAGAATTGAAAGATTATAATATCCAATTTGTAGGATTAAAAGAAGGAAAACACCAATTTAATTATTCAATTGATAATAAGTTCTTTGAAACATTTAATTATGATGAATTTATAAGTTCATCTATTAAAGTTTCTATACATTTTATAAAAAAAAGCACATTATTCGAGCTTAACTTTATATCAGAAGGCTTTGTAGAAATTCCTTGTGATGTAAGTAACGAGTTATATCATCAAGAAATTGATTCAGAAATGCCATTAGTAATAAAATTTGGTCCTGAATTTAATGATGATAATGAGGAAATTTTAATCTTACCTCACGAAGCTTATGAGTTTAATGCAGCTCAATTTATTTATGAAATGATTGTTTTGGCAGTTCCAAACAAAAGAGTACATCCAAAAATTTTAGATGGCACTATGAAGTCTGAAGCCTTAAACAAATTAAAAGAATTAGAAATAAAAAAAGAAAAAACTGCGCCAACTGCAGACCCAAGGTGGGATAAATTAAAGAATTTAATAACAGAAAAAAAGACATAAAATGGCACATCCTAAAAGAAAAATATCTAAAACTAGAAGAGATAAAAGGAGAACACATTATAAAGCTGCTTCACAACAGATAGCTACTGACCCAACAACTGGAGAGGCGCATTTATACCATAGAGCTCATTGGCACGAGGGTAAATTATACTACAGAGGCCAAATAGTTATGGAGTCTGCAGCAGCGGAAGCTTAAAAATATACGTATTAAAGATAAGAAAACCCTCAAATTTGAGGGTTTTTTTACGTTTATTAATTTAAAACTATTTCTTTTGATCATTTTTACCAAAAAAGGTGAAGTTATTTTTACTACTTTTGATAATTCTAAAATTTAGAAATTAAACTTTAATTATGACAAAAATCACTGCAGCAATTTCAGCAGTAGGAAAATATGTTCCTGATTATATTCTAACAAATAAAGAGTTAGAAAGTTACGTAGACACAAATGACGAGTGGATTACTTCAAGAACAGGAATAAAAGAAAGAAGAATCCTTAAAGGAGAAGGTTTAGGAACTTCATTCATGGCAATTAAAGCAGCCGAAGATTTATTGCAAAAATCAGGCACAAACGCAGCAGAAATTGACTTAGTTATCGTAGCAACTGCAACTCCAGATTTACCTGTGGCTTCCACAGCTGTATATGTAGCTACTAAAATTGGCGCCATTAATGCTTTTGGTTATGATTTACAAGCGGCATGTTCAAGTTTTTTATATGGAATGTCAAATGCGGCAAGCTACATAGAATCTGGAAGATATAAAAAAATATTACTTATAGGAGCAGATAAAATGTCTTCAATAATAAATTATGAAGATAGAGCAACTTGTATTATTTTTGGTGATGGAGCAGGAGCGGCTTTGTTTGAACCCAACAATGAAGGTTTAGGCTTACAAGACGAGTATTTAAGGAGCGATGGCATTGGAAGAGATTTTTTGAGAATTGAAGCTGGTGGTTCTATTATGCCTCCAACCTTGGAAACTGTAAATGCTAAAAAACATTTTGTTTATCAAGAGGGAAAAACCGTATTCAAATATGCAGTTTCTAATATGGCAGATGTTTCAGAAAAAATGTTGACTAGAAATAATTTAACAGAAAAAGACATTCAGTGGTTAGTAGCACATCAGGCAAATAAAAGAATCATACAAGCAACAGCAAATAGAGTTGGTGTAAGTGCAGATAAAGTAATGATGAATATTCATAAATATGGAAATACTACATCGGCTACCTTACCTCTTTTATTAGCAGATTACGAAGACCAATTAAAAAAAGGAGATAATTTAATTTTTGCTGCATTTGGTGGTGGTTTCACTTGGGGGAGCATATACTTAAAATGGGCATACAACACAAAAAATTAACAACTAAACAATAAGAAATATGGATATTAAAGAAATTCAAAATCTTATAAAATTTGTAGCTAAATCTGGTGCAAGCGAGGTAAAGTTAGAAATGGAAGATGTGAAAATTACTATTAGAACTGGTTCTGCTAAAACAGAAACAACAATTGTACAGGCAGCTCCTATGGCTAGTATGCCACAAGCAGCTCCCGCTCCAATAGCGGCACAACCAATTGTTGAAAAAACACCAGAATCCGCAAAACCAGCTGAAAGTGATGATTCAAAATATATCACAGTAAAATCTCCAATAATTGGAACTTTTTACAGAAAACCAGCTCCAGATAAACCAAATTTTGTTGAAGTTGGCTCAAGCATTAAAGCAGGTGATACTGTTTGTGTTATTGAAGCAATGAAGTTGTTCAATGAAATTGAATCTGAAGTTTCTGGAAAAATTGTAAAAGTTTTAGTTGACGATTCTTCTCCTGTAGAATTTGATCAACCATTATTTTTAGTAGACCCATCTTAAATTTAGATCATTTGTTTTTTGATTTTTAAAATATCTCTAAATAAATCTATCTAATGATTTCAATAATCTAAACTTAAAAAGATGTTTAAAAAAATATTAATTGCCAATAGAGGTGAAATAGCATTACGTGTTATTCGAACCTGCAGAGAAATGGGTATAAAAACTGTAGCTGTTTATTCAAAAGCAGACGAAGAAAGTTTACATGTTCGTTTTGCAGATGAAGCTGTTTGCATTGGTCCTGCGGCAAGTAGTGAATCTTATTTAAAAATGTCAAATATAATTGCAGCTGCAGAAATCACAAATGCAGACGCAATACACCCAGGTTATGGTTTCTTATCAGAAAATGCCAAGTTTTCTAATTTATGTGAAGAACATAATATTAAGTTTATTGGTGCTTCTGGCAGAATGATTGACCAAATGGGCGATAAAGCAAATGCAAAATCCACAATGATTGCTGCTGGTGTGCCTTGTGTACCAGGTTCTGAGGGAGTAATTGCAAATTTTGAAGAATGTGAAAAGTTAGCTATTGAAACTGGTTATCCTGTAATGCTAAAAGCTTCTGCTGGAGGTGGTGGTAAAGGAATGCGTGCAGTTTGGAAACCTGAAAATTTAAAGGATGCCTGGGATTCTGCGAGGCAAGAATCCAAAGCTGCTTTTGGAAATGATGATATGTATATGGAAAAGCTTATTGAGGAGCCAAGACATATCGAAATTCAAATTGTAGGAGATTCTTATGGTAAAGCATGCCATTTATCAGAAAGAGATTGTTCAGTTCAAAGACGCCATCAGAAGTTAACAGAAGAAACACCTTCTCCTTTTATGACTGATGAATTAAGAGAAAATATGGGTAATGCTGCCGTTAAAGCAGCGGAGTTCATCAAATATGAAGGTGCTGGTACAGTAGAGTTTTTAGTTGATAAACACAGAAACTTTTACTTTATGGAAATGAATACTAGAATTCAAGTTGAGCATCCCATTACAGAAGAAGTTGTTAATTATGACTTAATTCGCGAACAAATTCTAGTAGCAGCGGGAGTACCAATTTCTGGGAAAAATTACTATCCTCAATTACATTCAATAGAATGTAGAATTAATGCGGAAGATCCTCATAATAATTTTAGACCAGCCCCTGGAAAAGTAACTACTTTTCATGCTCCAGGTGGTCATGGGGTAAGAATGGATACTCATGTATATGCAGGTTATATGATACCTCCAAACTACGATTCAATGATTGCTAAGTTAATTGTTACTGCACAAACAAGAGAAGAAGCTATTAATAAAATGAGACGTGCTTTAGATGAGTTTGTAATTGAAGGAATTAAAACCACCATACCGTTTCATAGACAATTAATGGATCATCCAGACTATATTGCAGGTAATTATACCACAAAATTTATGGAAGATTTTGAAATGAAAGCTTAAAAGTTAAGCTATTATTATAAATTTAAAAATAGAGAATGCAATATTGTGTTCTCTATTTTTTTATCTTTATATCAAAATAGCTTTATGAAAATTGACGGTATAGATAAGATTATTATAAAAAGATTAGTAAAAGACGCTAGAACACCTGTTTTAAGCATTGCACGAGAGGTTGGTATTTCTGGAGCAGCTATTCATCAACGTTTAAGAAAATTAGAGAAATCAAATTTAATTGATGGATATAAGATGATAATTAATTCTAAAGCCCTTGGGTATAACACTACGGCTTTTGTAGGTGTTTTTTTAGATTCAGCGAGTTTATATTCATCTGCTATAAAAAGACTAAAAGAAATTCCTGAAGTAATAGAAAGCCATTATACAACAGGGAATTACGCAATATTTATTAAAATCAAATGTAAGAACAACGAAGATTTAATGCATCTACTCAATAAAAATATTCAAAATATTAAAGGAGTTTCTAGAACAGAAACATTTATTTCATTAGATCAACATATCGATAGACAAATAAGTATTTAACATTGAAGTAGAAAATTTGTTGAATGATCTGTAATTAATACTTCTGTAAATACTAACATCTTCATTTGTCCCTATTTTTTTGCTATTGGTCGAATAAAAAACACCACTTAACGAACAAGCATAATCAAAACTTATAAATCAATTACTTTAGTATGTATATGACAGTTATAAGTTGGGGAATTTATAAATTGGTAAAAAAAAGCTAGTATTTAATACTAGCTTTTTTTGTGTTTCTAATTTAGTTTTATTGAATTTTAGAAAAATGACTTTGTATCTTTAACAAATATCTAAGATTTAAAATGAAAGACTATCTGTTTTAGTTTATGAAAAAAAATCTAAAGCTTCAAAATAAGAAACTATTGCATCTTTCATTAAAACGGTTTGCTCTCCTGGTTTTAAATTTGGTAATTCTGTAATAATTTTATAATGTGGCCAACTATCCTCGTCAAAAAAATCAAACTCATAATAGCCGTAAGGCTCTAGCAATTTGCAAATTGCGATATGCATGAGATTCATTTTTTCGTCTTTTTTAAAGTCTCGATGTCCTTGCCCTAATTCTTGAACCCCAATTAAGTATAAAATTCCATCTACATTTAACTCGTCTCCTTCAGAAAAATCAATTGTTAGTTTATTAACTAAATAATCCCATTTTTCTTTTAAGTTAATTACTTTATTCATTACAAATATTTAATCTTGTAAAGATACAATGTGTATTTTTAAATTGTAAAAATAAGATGTAGTTTTACACAAATTATTTAGAATGAATGTTTTCGACATTATTATATCCGTAATTTTATTGTTTGGGGCTGTTAGAGGTTTTATCCAAGGTCTTTTATCTGCTGTTGCCTCTTTGGTAGCTGTATTAGCTGGTGTTTATTTTACAATTCACTACTCTTATCATCTAGAATATTTTTTGAATGATTTTAATATAAAATGGTCGAGTCAAACCAATAAAATTGTAGCATTTGCATTTACATTTTTAGTAGTAGTATTCATTATAATATTTATAGGGAAAGTTTTAACTAAATTAGCAAATATTACTGCTCTGGGTTTTTTAAATAAAGTATTAGGTGCACTTTTTACAGTTTTTAAATCTGCAATGGTTCTTAGTATTATTTTTCTGTTTTTTGATAAGTTTAATAAAACTATTCCTTTCGTAGATGCGAAAACATTAAATGATTCTGTACTCTACAATTCTGTAAGAATTATAATACCAACCTTATTTCCTACAATTATAGATGAAGATAATCCTTCCTTAAAATTTATTGAAGAATTTTAAATTCTAGACATAAAAAAACTGAGGAAGTTCCTCAGTTTTTTTATTTAAAACTAAAATACTATTAAAGCATGTTTACTTTACCTGTTTGTAAAGAATAAACTCCTCCAACTATTTTTATTTTACCCGTATTTTCTAAATCTGCTAAAATCTCACTTCTTTCTCGAATTCTGTCAATTGTTAACAATACGTTGTTTTCAACAGTTTTTGCGACAAAATCAGCATTAGAAGAATTGTTTTCTCCATCTACTTCGTTAGAGGATTTTTCTACTGCTGGCATTATATTAGACAATAGATGAGTAATATTGCCTAATTTTACGTCATCACAAGCTGCTTTTACAGCTCCACAACTTTCGTGTCCTAAGACTAAAACCAATTTACTTCCTGCAACAGCACAAGAATACTCTAAACTCCCTAAAATATCTTCATTTTCAAAGTTTCCGGCAACTCTAGCAACAAAAACATCACCAATTGCTTGATCAAAAACTTGTTCTACAGGTACTCTTGAATCTATACAAGATAGCACAACTGCTTTAGGATATTGACCTGTTATAGTCTGCTCTACTAAATCTAAATGTGCAACTTCTTCCAATTGGTTACTTGTAAATCTTTTATTACCTTCTAACAAATCATTTAAAACATCGTTTGGTGATAAATTTTCCTGTATTTCTTTATTTATGGCTAGATTTCTCATTATTTCTATATATTAATTGGATATTCTAATTTTAACTTAAGCTACGCTCTGATTTTGGTTTTTCATTAAAAAACTTAATAAAACTTGCTGGTTTTTCTACAATACCTCTTTCAGAAACCAACTTAATATCAATATTTCTTTCTTCTGCTTTGAAAAGGAAATCATCCAAAATTTCTATGATATCATTATCTAAATACCTCGTATTAACTAAATTAATTTCCAGTTTGGTATCTTGTGGTAAGCTATCCAATTCTTTTAAAATAGCCCCTTTATTGAAAAAAGTAACTTCTTCTGCAAAAGTCATTTTTATTCTGTGTTTTCCATCACTTTTGTCCTCAATATGTAAAAAGTGAGAATTTTGATAGCTTTTTATCAAAATAACAATAATACCCACCAATAAACCTAAACCTATTCCGTACAGTAAATCTATAAATACAATTCCTAAAACTGTTACTGTAAAAGGAATAAATTGTTTCCAACCTAAATCATACATTTTTTTAAATAAAGCAGGTTTAGCTAACTTATAACCTACAATAAATAATATTGCTGCTAATACAGAAAGTGGTATTTTATTTAAAAGTGTAGGTATTAAAATAACCGAAATCAATAAGAAAAAACCATGAATAATTGCTGATAATTTTGTTCTACCTCCAGACTGAATATTTGCCGAACTTCTTACAATTACTTGTGTAATTGGTAAACCACCTATTAATCCAGAAATTACATTGCCTGTTCCTTGTGCAAATAATTCTCTATTTGTAGGAGTAACATTTTTATGAGGATCTAGTTTATCTGTTGCTTCCACACACAAAAGTGTTTCTAAACTAGCTACCAATGCTATTGTAAATGCCGTAACCCAAATTGCCGGATTTGTAATGGCACTAAAATTAGGAAAATTGAATTGCCCTAAAAAGCTATCAAAATTATCTGGAACTGGCACAGCTACAAGGTGTTCTACTGAGATTTCTAAATTAGAATCTTGGGTGAAAATATAAAATATAATTCCAACAACAACAGCTACTAAAGGCCCTTGAACCAATTGAAATATTTTACCTTTTTTAGAAAGGATATTAGACCACAATAATAAAATTCCCATGGAAATCAATGCGATAACCGTTGCACCTAGACTTACATTTCCACTAATTAAAGCATTTATTGATTTTAAAAGTTCGGTTAGCGTATTTTCACCATCTATTTGCAGAAAAGCAAAATCTCCTTGAGGATCTTTGTCCATTCCAAAAAAGTGTGGTATTTGCTTAAGTATAATTATGATACCAATTCCTGTTAGCATCCCTTTAATTACTGAAGATGGAAAATAGTAACCAATAATTCCTGCTTTTAATGCGCCAAAAATTAATTGAATAATTCCACCTAAAACTACAGCAACTAAAAAATCTTCATAACCTAAAGTTTGTATTGCTGTAAAAACAATTGCAGCCAAACCCGCTGCTGGACCACTAACTCCGATTTTTGATCCTGATAAGGCCCCTACAACAATTCCTCCAATAATTCCAGCAATTAATCCAGAGAAAAGAGGCGCACCACTAGCTAAGGCAATTCCTAAACAAAGAGGAAGTGCTACAAAAAACACTACAATACTAGCTGGTAAATCGTTTTTTAAATATTTAAACATTATATAATAATTTGTTTCTAAATTTCTATTTAGATTGATTTGTAAAAAAGTTAATTCTATGATTTTTTTTGGATATTATAATAATACTTTTGGTGGAGGGGTATTCACCTCTGAAAATTTAGAAGCATATTTGTGAATAGAAAAGGTTGATTTGTCTTTTTTGTACGATAAATTATCAGAGAAAACATGATTATCTTGAGGATAGTTAATCTCTATTTCATAATCTTTTTGTGCTTCTTCCTTATTTTCTTCCTCTTCATTAAAATCTAAGTAAATAGCGATTTCTGCAGTATCATCAATTAAGAAAATAATTGACGGAAATGCAAGATATCCTAAAAGAATAAAGGTAAAAAAATGTACTAAAATAGGCTTCAAAAAATAATTTTTAATGTTTGCAAATTAATAAAAGTTAATAAGGTTTTACTATCATTTCTTTATAAAGTTTAGTTCAACTCTTTAATTTCTGAAGAGATTATCCATCCTTGTTTTCCATCCGCAATTTTAATTTTCTTCCAATCATCAATTACATCCAAAACGGTAACCATTGTGCCCTCGTGCAAAGTAAAAACTTGATTGGAATTTAAAGTAGGTGCGTTTCTAATTTCAGTTTTCTCGGCAAACACAATTGCAGCTTTATTGTTCTTTGTAAAGGTATATTGTTGGTACGTAATCAAAAAAAACAGTATCAGTAAAACAAAATTTAAAGAGCTCAGCACAAAGTAAAATCGCTTTTTAGATGGTGTATTAGCAAAATAAAACACCATAAACAACACACTCCCTATAAGAGAAAATATAATAACCATAATCGCCCACTGATCATAAGATATTTTTTGTAAAAAATTAATATTTATTTTCTGAAAAACTGTTTTTGGAAGTTCCTCTATATTATCCAATGCCAAGCGTTTTGCAAAAACCAAGTTATTCTTAACATCTTGATTTAAAGGATTCAATTCTAATGCTTTTTCATAATAAAAAATAGAGGGTCCTACTTTGTTTAACTTGTAATATGAATTCCCAAGATTGTAAAATAGTTCTGAAGAAACCATTCCTTTAGATTCAATTTTTTGATATATTTCAATAGCTTGTTCAATTTTTTCTTGCCTGTATAAGTCATTTGCAGAATTGAAAAGTTCTTGTATGTTTTGCCCAATCGTTAGGTTGGTTGTAATTAACAGTAAAAAAAGAAGTTTTTTCATCTTATAATTGTTTATCTAATTCAACCAGAATCTTTTTTGCTCGTTCTAATTCTTGTTTCATTTCTGTGTTTGTTACAGGCGTATATCGCGCAAAATCAGAGGATTTCAGAACATCTATAAACCGCTTTATTGAGTCCTCTCTTGTATTTTTACTTTCAAGGATTTTAGTAATATTATCCTTACTAATGTCCACTGTTTCTACATCTAATTTCCCTTTTAAGTAATTATGCAAAGCCCGTTCTAGTGCTACATAAAAAGCTTCCTTTTCACCCAACTTTTCTTCGGCTTCAGATAAATATTTTTTGGCCAACCTTTCTGCTTTTCGTGATTTTAGACCAGCAACATCACTATTACGCTTCTCGTTAACTTTGTCAATTATTATAATAATAGGAATTAAAATTAATGGTAAAAAAAATAAAATATAAAATAAATTAGATTTATAAAAATCATTGGTTTCATTAGTTTCAAAATCACTTTTTGTTTGTATATATCTAAAATTTTTACCTGTTAAAACCACTACTTTTTTCTGTACACCAGAAGTTTTTATTTCCAATTCTTTACCTTCAGTTACATCAACATATAAATCTTCAGTATTTATTGATGTATACTTTTTTGTTTTAGGGTTAAAAAATGAAAAACCAATACTCGGAATTTTGTATTTTCCTTTGTATTGAGGAACTACTGTATAAATATCAGCTACGGAACCTTGAAGACCCTCTGTTGTAATTTTAACTTTTTCTTTTCTTTCTGGTTGATATTTTTCTAATTCAACAGGTGTTTTTACTTCAGGTAATTCAAATAATTTTAAATTTCCTTTTCCTGAAACTGCAACATTTATTTGTGAAGATTCGTTAGTTTTTAGCACTCCTTTACTAAGACTAACATCAAAATTAAACTGCCCCACGGCTCCAGTAAAGTTATCTGGCTTACCATCTAGAGGCAAATCTTTAGGCCTTATTACCTTTTTAGGTGATGCAAATTCTCTCCTCACATTTTTTGTAATTACATTTCCAAAAAAATCTGCTCTTCCTGTTGGAACCCCTATTACAATATCCATTTTCATGGGATCTATTGTAAGTTTTCCTGTTCTCGTTGGAATTAATAAAGCCTTTTGTAGTACAATATACCTGTAATCTTCACCATTATATTTACCCATTTTTACAGGAAAACTGCCCACTTTAATTTCTTGATTCCAAAAACCATTATATTGCGGAGCTTCTGTTACAGAAGTATCATAAACACTAATATTTTCACTAACATATAATCTATACTCCACATATATTCCCTCACCAACATAAGGTTTTCCTTTAGATATTTCAGCCACTAAATGAATATTTTGTTGGGCGATATATTCTGGATCATTGGGATTTTTAGGCATTTCGACAGGATCTAAAACAACAACCTTCATCATTTTAGAATTCAAAGTAGCCCCGTTTAATTTTATACTAGCTGCTCCAATAATAAGCTCACCTTTTCTCTTAGGCTTAATAATATAGGTATAGGATTTAGAAAAACTTACTTTACCGTTTACCCAAGATTGACTTACAGACTGGCTAGGACCTTGAATTACCCTAAAATCGTCAAATTTTGGCGGAGAAAAGTCATCTGCACCTTGTTTATTGATTGAAAACTCAATTCTCAAACGCTGATTTAAGCCTAACTTATTTTTACTAACTTTTACATTTAGTTCTGCATTTTGAGCAGCGCCTTCGAATGCTAGTAGCACGATAAATATTGATATGTAAAATTTTAACTTCATCATCTATTTAAAACATTAAATCTACCAATCTTTTTCTTGTTTTACCTTTTTACCCTTTGCTTTTTTTGCATTCACTTTCTTTTGTGTCTTTTTCTCCTCATTATTTAAACTTTCTAACAACTGCTTAATTTGTTGAGGAGACATTTTTCCTTGCTGTGGTTTAGGCTTTTGCTTTTCATCTTTTTTATCATCCTGCTTTTTATCCTTGTCTTTATCTTTATCGCCTTTGCCGTCTTTGTCCTTTTCGTCTTGATTCTTTTTATCCTCATCATCATCTCCTTCTTTGTTGTCCTTATCTTTATTCTTGTTGTCTTTATTATCTTTATCCTTGTCTTTATTATCTTTATTATTGTCGTCTTTATTATTTTCTTTATTCTGCTTATCTAAAAGCTTTTGTGCTACTGCTAAATTATAACGAGTTTCATCATCATTAGGATTATTTCTCAAAGAATTTTTGTATGCATCTACAGCTCCTTGATAGTTTTTAGTTTCCATCATTGAATTACCCATATTATGATAAGCTTCGGCTTTTGTGAACTTATCTTCTGCAGTTTTTGCTGTTAATTCATATTGAGGAACAGCTTCTTTAAAATTTTTATTTTGATATAACGCATTTCCTAAATTATAGCTTGCTTTTTCATAATTTGAATTGCTTCCCAATGCTTTTTGATAAGCCACAGAGGCATCTGTGTATTGTTTCTGTTGATATAGTTTATTACCTTGCCTAAGCATTTTCCTTGCGCTTCGTTGTTGAGCAATAGAGTCTTTTTGTGCTAAAATATCTTTTGATGAAAATAGCATTAAGCAAATAAGTAATATGTTTAAATAAATTTTCATTTTAATTATTTCTTTGATTTTTCTTCATTAAATAAATCAGCTTTTCGTACCCACATGGTTTTTTTATCAAGTAAAAAAATATCCAACAATAAAAATACGATTGCTATTCCCAAAAACCATTGAAATTGATCTTTATAGTCAGAAAATTGTTTTGTTTCAAATTCATTCTTTTGAGCGTTTGCAATAATCTCGGAAAGTTGTTTTACAGGCTCTTCAGTAATATTACCGTCTATAAACCTACCGTTAGCAACATCAGCAATTTCCGCTAAAACTTCTGGCTGACGTTTTGTTATTACAGTCTCACCCTTTCTATCTTTTTT